>DATHTC010000117.1:0-1621 GCA_035463735.1 Gaiellaceae bacterium
CGAGCCCGAGCACCGCCGCGAGAGCCGCCAGCCCCGCGGCCAGCCGGCGCGGGGAGACGCGGTAGGAGACGGCCGGCAGCGGCTCGTCGCCGACGAGGAGCGCGGGGCGCAGGCGGTCGCTCGCCGTCAGCCGCGAGGCCACGTCGAGGGGCGGGAGAGCGACGGACGTCCCGCGCACGGTGCCGTCGCGGAGGCGGAGGACGACGCGCGGCGGGCGTAGCACCACGCGGCGGCGGCCGGATGCGGCCGGGCGGCAGTCGCCGCGCAGGCAGAAGAGCCGGAAGCGCACGTCGATCGCGACGGCGTCCCCGGACGTGGACCGCGTCACCCGTGGACGGCCGACGACCCCGTACGGGGCGAACGTCCCGGTCACCTGCACGCTGTCGGGGTCCACCTCGCGCCGGTCGAGGCGGACGAGCACGTCCGCCGTCACCTCGTCGCCGAAGAGATGCGTGCGCGGCGACAGCGACGCCGCCACCTCGAGCGGGACGCGGTCGCCCTCCGCGGGCCCGTCGGCGAGCGCGACCGTCAGCAGCGCGGCGGCCGCACCTCCCGCCGCGAGGATCGCGACGGCCGCGAGGAGCGGCCGCCAGCCGCGCGTCAGGAGCCTTCGCACGACCCTGACCGCGCCACCATGCGGAGAGCGTAGTGGCGCGGTCGCGGATCCTCAATCGCGGCGCGCGGACGCCGGGCGCCTACCCGAGCGCGCGAGCGTTCACGACGGGCCCGTAGCCGACCCAGCGGCCCTTCGTCCACCGCTGCAGCTGCGCCTGCTTGATCGGGAACCGATCGCGCGCGGTGGTGCGGACGCTGATCCCGGGCAGCAGGAACGGGTTGTCGCGCTCGTTCAGCGACGCGAGCGCCCGCATCAGGCCCTGCCGCGTCAGGTTCCGGCCGGCCTTCCGGAGGGCGGTGACGAGCGTGTGCGCCGACGCCATCGCGTAGACGTTGTAGACGTCGTTCGCGTCGCAGCCCCTGCAGTACGTCCGCATCACCTGGCGGTAGAGCCTCCCGCCGCGGTCGTTGCGCCAGCGCGGGTCGGTCGGATCCTTGAGGAAGCCGATCGCGATCGACCCCTCCGCGACACGCCCGCTCGAGGCCTGGGAGATGCGCATCGTGTTGGACGCGCTCGCGACCGAGTTGACGATCACCCTCGGCCGCCAGCCGAGCTTGTTCACGGCGATGTACGCGCGGATCGCGGGCGCGGGCGTGGCGGCGATCACGAGCACGTTCGCGCCCGAGCTCTTCAGCTTGGAGATCTGGGAGCTGATGTCGGTGTCGGTGATCGCGTACCCGGCGGTGGAGACGACGCGGCCGCCGCGGCCGGCGAAGCGGAGCCCCTGGCGGACGCCCGTGAGCAGCTCCTTGCCGTAGTCGTCGTCCTGGTAGAAGACGGCGACCTTGCGGTTGCGGCCGAGCTGCCCGATCGCGCGCCCGTAGATCCGCCCCTCGGCGACGTAGCTCGGCTGGTAGCCGATCGTCCACGGGTAGCGGCGGTAGTCGGCGCTGAACGTCGTCGCGCCGCTGGCGACGAACACCTGCGGCACCCTGAGCGTGTTGAGGAACTGCCGGATGGCGAGGTTGTGCTCCGTGCCGAGCGAGTTGTAGACGGCGAAGACCT
>DATHTC010000118.1:0-4827 GCA_035463735.1 Gaiellaceae bacterium
CTCGTCCACCATCCCCGGCACGGACGCGAAGTCCCCGCTCACGAGCACCACGTCGGCGACGCTGCGCGCCATCTCCGATCCGCTCCCCTGCGCGATCGCGAGCCGCGCCGCCTTCAGCGCCGGCACGTCGTTGACGCCGTCGCCGACCATCGCGACGTAGCGACCCGCGTCGCGCAGCCGCTCCACGTAGGCCTGCTTGCCCTCGGGGGAGATCCGCCCGACCACCGTTGCGTCGAGCGGGGGCTCGACGCCAGTGCTCGCGTCGACCGCGCCGTCGACGGCGAGACCTGCGTCGCGGGCGATCGCCGCCACCGTCTCGGCGTTGTCGCCCGAGATCACCTTCAGCTCCACGCCCTCGGCCCGGAAGAACTCGACCGTCTCCCGCGCGTCGGCGCGCAGGTCCTCAGCGAGCACGACGAGGCCGAGGGGTCGCAAGCTCGCCGGCGGCCGGCCGTCGGACGCCGCGAGCGAGTCGCTCGTGCCGAACGCGACCACGCGCCGGCCGTCGCGCTGCTCGCGCTCGGCCTCCTCCTCCAGCGGTCCGAGCGGGAAGTGCTCGGGCGCCCCGAGCACGTAGGCGGTGCCGCCGATCGTGACGCCGCTCCACCGCCGCGCCGAGGAGAACGGCACGTGCTCGACCGGCTCCTCCGGCTCGCCCGGGCTCGCGTCGGCGATCGCGACGAGCGTCGTGTTGCGGGACGGCGAGCTCGCCGCGAAGCGGCCGAGCTCGTGCACGAGGCGGTCTTCGTCGACGTCGGGCGCCGGGCGAACGCCCACCACCCGGAGCCCCGGCTGGGTCAGCGTTCCCGTCTTGTCGAGGCAGATGACGTCCACGGCGGCCAGCGACTCGGTGGCGTTCAGCTGCTGCGCGAGCGCTCCCCTGCGCGCGAGCTGGAGCGCGGCCGCGGCGAACGTGAGCGAGGCGAGCAGCACGAGCCCCTCCGGGATGAGCGTCACGATCCCGGCGACCGCCGTGGTCACGGCCTCCCGGATCGGCGCATCGCGCTGCCACAGGGAGTAGACGAAGATCGTCCCCAGCGGGATCATCACCGCGACGAGCACGAGCAGCAGCCGGTTCAGCGCACGCTCGAGCGGCGAGCGGGGATGGCGGAACTCGCGGGCGACGCCGGCGATCCGCTGCGCGTAACTGTCGTCGCCGACGGCGGTGACCGTGAAGGCACCGGCCCCCTCGACGGCGAACGACCCCGAGCGGACCTCCTCGCCCGGGCCCCGCTGCACGGGCCGCGACTCCCCCGTGAGGATCGACTCGTCGAGCGCGAGCCCGCTCGCCTCCTCGAGCCGCCCGTCCGCGACCACCTGATCGCCCGCCTCGAGCCGGACGAGGTCGCCGACGACCACGTCCTCCACGGCCACGCGCCGCATCTCTCCGTCGCGGACGACGCGCGCGTGTGGAGCGACGAGCGCCGCGAGCTCGTCCAGCTTTCGCTTCGCGCGCAGCTCCTGCGCGATCCCGATCGACGAGTTGGCGACGACGATCCCGAGGAAGAGCGCGTCCTGCCACGCCCCGAACGCGAGCGTGAGCGCGCCCATGGCGACGAGGATCGCGTTGAAGACGGTGAAGACGTTGGCGCGGACGATGCTCGCGGTGGAGCGGCTCGAGGCCGGCGGCTCCACCGGCCCGCGCTCGGCGAGCCGTCGCTGCGCCTCGGCCTCGGTCAGGCCCGTCGCGGCCACAGGGCGAGGCTACCTGCGCCCGCCGTCGGCGCAGCGCGGACGGGGCCGCCGAAGCGGCCCCGCCACCGATACGGCTAGACGAACGCCTTGAGGAAGACCTCGACGTCCTCGGCAGGGAACGTCTCGGTCTTGATCACCTCGAGCGCCCCGATCTTGGCGAGCACGCGGAATGCGGTCTCGACGTCGGGGTACTGCACGAGCGTGATGAAGTCCCACGGCCCCATCACCGCGAGGACGCGGTCGAGCTTGCCGCCCTCCGCCTCGATGATCTCGGTGATCTTGGCGAGGTACTCGGGCGCCTTCTCGAGGTTCTCGCGCCCCTCGTCGGTGAGTTGGATCAGGCCGACGTACGTGAACATCTCCACCTCCTGGTGGGTCGGTTCGTCCCCTGCCCTCGACGCTCGTCGCAAACGGGCGCGACCGCTATCCGCGAACTCGCGGATCCTCAGGGGCGCTCGAGCGCGGCCGTCTCCCACACGAGCGCGCGCCGCTCGTGGACGAGGCGCAGCCCGTTCCGCTCCGCGACGGCGAGCATGGCCGCGCGCGGGTGCGCGTACGCGCGGAAGTCGTTCCGGGTCAGGCGCAGGCCGAGATTCACGAAGCCGGCGACGAGCGAAGCGACGACCCCGCTACGGGGGAAGGTGAAGACGAGGAACCTCCGCGCCCGGCCGGCGGCGGCCGCGAGCAGCGCCTCGTAGTCCGGGTAGCAGCAGACCACGCGGTTCATCAGCACCGCGTCTGCCTCCGGCAGCGTCGCGGCCTCGCGCACGGCGTCGCCGAGCCGGAGGTCGACGCGCTCCTCGACGCCCTCCGCGCGCGCGAGCTCCCGGGCGGCCGCCTCGTACCCGCGCGAGAGCTCCACGTTCACGGTCTGCTCGACACCGTGACGGAGGAGCTCGACCTGCGCCGCCCCGATGCCGCCGCCGATCTCGAGCACGCTCCGGACCCCGGCGCGGGAGAGGAACTCGACCGCGTCCCGCGCGTCGGCGGGGAGTCCCTTCCGCCGGTAGCGCCGCAGGTCGCGTCGAGCCTGGCGCTCGTCGAAGACCCGCTCGTACCCCTTCGGCGGGCAGCAGCCGGCCATGCCTCCCACGGTACCCTGCCCGCGCGCATGGGCGACTACGTGTTCACGATGGTGCGGGTCGAGAAGTACTACGGCCCCGAGCGGAAGGTCCTCGACAACATCACGCTGGCGTTCCTGCCGGGAGCGAAGATCGGGGTGCTCGGCCCGAACGGAGCGGGGAAGTCGACGCTGCTGCGGATCATGGCGGGGCGGGAGGAGCCCTCGAGCGGGCTCGCGAAGCTCGACGACCGCGCGACGGTAGGGCTCCTGGAGCAGGAGCCCGAGCTCGACCCCGCGAAGGACGTGCGGGGCAACGTGGAGGACGGCGTGCGGCCGCTCCGCGACCTCCTCGACCGCTTCAACGGGATCTCCGCCCGCTTCGCCGAGCCGGACGCCGACTTCGACGCGCTGCTCGCGGAGCAGGCGACGGTGCAGGAGCGGATCGACCGGGCCGACGCATGGTCGCTCGACCAGACGCTCGACCGGGCGATGGACGCGCTGCGGCTCCCCGACGGCGACCGCGACGTCGAGACCCTGTCCGGCGGCGAGCGCCGCCGCGTCGCGCTCTGTCGGCTGCTGCTCCAGGCGCCGGACCTGCTGCTCCTCGACGAGCCGACGAACCACCTCGACGCCGAGTCGGTGGCGTGGCTCGAGCGGTTCCTCGCGGACTACCGCGGCACGGTCGTCGCGGTCACCCACGACCGCTACTTCCTTGACAACGTCGCGGGCTGGATCCTCGAGCTCGACCGCGGGAGGGGGATCCCGTTCGAGGGCAACTACTCATCCTGGCTGGAGCAGAAGCAGGCGCGGCTCGCGCAGGAGGAGAAGCAGGAGTCGGCGCGCCGCCGTGCCCTCGCGCGCGAGCTCGAGTGGGTGCGCGCGTCCCCGCGCGCCCGGCACGCGAAGTCGAAGGCGCGCCTCACGGCGTACGAGCGGCTGCTGGCGGAGGAGCGCGACGTCCGGCTCGACCGGGTCGAGATCCACATCCCCGCCGGGCCGCGGCTGGGCGACCTCGTGGTCGAGGCCGACGGCGTCTCGAAGGGCTTCGGCGACCGCCTGCTCGTCGAGGACATGTCGTTCTCGCTCCCGCCCGGAGGGATCGTCGGCGTCGTCGGCCCCAACGGGGCCGGCAAGACGACCCTGTTCCGAATGATCGTCGGCGAGGAGCATCCGGACGCGGGCGAGCTGCGGGTGGGCGACACGGTCGAGCTCGCCTACGTCGACCAGAGCCGCGCTGCTCTCGAGCCGGGGAAGACCGTCTGGCAGGAAATCTCCGGCGGGCACGACACGATCGAGCTCGGCCCTCGCGAGGTGAACTCGCGGCAGTACGTGTCGTGGTTCAACTTCAAGGGCCCCGACCAGCAGAAGCGCGTCGGCGACCTCTCCGGCGGCGAGCGCAACCGCGTCCACCTGGCGAAGCTGCTGCGCTCCGGCGGCAACCTGCTGCTGCTCGACGAGCCCACGAACGACCTCGACGTGGATACGCTGCGCGCGCTCGAGGATGCCCTGCTCGACTTCGCGGGCTGCGCGGTGCTGATCTCGCACGACCGCTGGTTCCTCGACCGGATCGCGACGCACATCCTCCACTTCGACGGCGACTCGACGGTGACGTGGTTCGAGGGCTCCTGGGAGGAGTACGCGGACTGGGTGCGCGAGACGCAGGGGGCCGAGGCGCTCGAGCCGCACCGCATCAAGTACAAGCCGCTCGTCCGGCCCTAGCCGACCTCCTCGATGATCTTGACGAGGTCGTCGAGACGGTGCCGTGGTGACGGGCGAAGGCGACGAGTTCCTTGGCTTGTTGGACGACGGCGCCGCGCTCGGGTGCGCCGGCGACGGAGATGCCGCACGGCAACCCGGAGCTCTACGTCATGAACGCCGACGGGAGCGGGGTGCGGCGACTGACTCGCACGCCGGCGTGGAACGAGCAGCATGTCGCGTGGGCACCTGCTCGACCCGCTAGCCGGGCAGCACGAGGCGCAGCGTCCCGCCCTCCTCGACGAGGCCCCGCGCGAAGTCGACCGGGACGCTGCCCTCGATCACGAGCCGGTAGCGGGCGTGCTCCGGGAGCT
>DATHTC010000119.1:0-6519 GCA_035463735.1 Gaiellaceae bacterium
AACCCCAGACAGACCACCAACCGAGTCTCACAGTCCCCGGACATGGAGGGAGGGGGCATGGGGGGAACCGCCAAGGTTCCGCCTCAACCAGACCACGCCGTCCCCGAGACCTGGTAACACAGCCGGAGCGCCCGCCGCGGAAGCGGCGCGTGCGGAGGCGACAGCCACGTCCCTCCCGGTCAGTCTACGAAGACGACGCCCTGGAGGCCGGAGCGCGCTTCATGCGCGCGAGAGGCCAAGACGACGCCCCACCAACGCGACCCGGTGACGGAGGGGGCTCGTGGGGGAACCATGGGTTCCCCCACGATCAGAGAAGTGGCCGCAGCCACCGCTCGACCTCGTCGACCGGCTTCCCCCGGCGGGCGGCGTAGTCCTCCAGCTGGTCGCGGCCGATCCGGCCGACGCCGAAGTAGCGCGCCTGCGGGTGGCCGAGGTAGATGCCGCTCACGCTCGCGGCCGGCAGCGTCGCGTACGTCTCGGTGAGCGAGAGCCCCGCCTCTTCCGCCCGGAGGAGCGCGAAGAGCTCCGCTTTCTCGGAGTGGTCGGGGCAGGCCGGGTAGCCGAAGGCGGGACGGATGCCTCGGAATCGCTCCGCGATCAGCTGCTCGCCGGCGAGCCGCTCCTCCGGCGCGTACCACTCACGCCGGGCGCGCTCGTGCAGCCATTCGGCGAACGCCTCCGCGAGCCGATCGGCGAGCGCCTTGACCATGATCGCGTGGTAGTCGTCGTGCGCCTCGCGAAGACCCTCCGAGCGCTCGTCGGCACCGTGGATCCCGACCGCGAACGCGCCCACGTGGTCGCCCGCGGGTGCGACGTAGTCGGCCAGGCAGAGGTTCGGGCGCGAGTCGGCGCGCTCGGCCTGCTGCCGCAGCATCGGCAGGCGCGCGCCGTCGACGACGATGTCGTCGCCCTCTCCGCGGGCCGGCCAGAAGCCGTACACACCGCGCGCGCGCAGCGAGCCGTCGGCGACGAGCTCGTCGAGCAGCCGCTGCGCGTCCTCGAAGAGCTCGCGCGCGGCCGGCTGCTCCAGGATCGCCGGGAAGCGTCCCTTGAGATCCCACGCGTGGAAGAAGAACTGCCAGTCGACGTACGGCCGGAGCTCCGCGATGGACGGCTCGACCGGCCGGCGGCCCTCGAACGCCGGCACGGCAAGCGCGTCGAACGCCACGGCGTGGCGGTTCGCGCGCGCCTCGTCGAGCGCGACGAGCGGCTTGCGGATGCGCTCGGCGTGCTGGCGCCGGAGCCGCTCCTGGTCGACGCGGTTGCGCTCGTCGAGCGCTGTCCGCCGGTCCGGGTCGAGCAGGCTCGAGACCACGTCGACGACGCGCGAGGCGTCGAGCACGTGCACCGTCTCGCGGCCGTACGCGGGCGCGATCCTCACCGCCGTGTGCTGCTTCGACGTCGTCGCACCGCCGATGAGCAGCGGCAGCTCGAGGCCGCGCCGCTCCATCTCCTGCGCGACGGCGACCATCTCGTCGAGCGACGGCGTGATCAGCCCCGAGAGTCCGACCACGTCGGCCCTCTCCTCGAGCGCGGTGTCGAGGATCCGGTCGCCCGGCACCATCACCCCGAGGTCGACGACCTCGTAGTTGTTGCAGCCGAGGACGACGCCGACGATGTTCTTGCCGATGTCGTGCACGTCGCCCCGGACGGTGGCGAGCACGACCTTCCCCTGCGCTCCGCCGCCGCCGGCGCGCTCCTCCTCCATGAACGGCTCGAGGTACGCGACGGCGCGCTTCATCGCGCGCGCGCTCTTGACCCCCTGCGGCAGGAACATCCGCCCGGCGCCGAACAGGTCGCCGACGACCCGCATCCCGTCCATCAGCGGCCCTTCGATCACGTCGAGCGGGCGGGCGAGCTGCTGCCGCGCCTCCTCGGCGTCCTCCTCGATGAAGTCGACGATCCCGTGGACGAGCGCGTGCTCGAGGCGCTTCTCGACGGGCGCGTCCCGCCAGGAGAGGTCGCGCTCGCGCGCCGTGCCCTCGCCGCGGTAGCGCTCCGCCAGCTCCACGAGCCGGTCGGTGCCGTCGGGGCTCCGGTTCCAGATCACGTCCTCCACCGCCTCCCGCAGGTCGGCGGGGACGTCCTCGACCTGGGCGAGCTGGCCCGCGTTCACGATCCCCATGTCGAGCCCGGCGTGGATCGCGTGGTAGAGGAAGACGGCGTGCATCGCCTCCCGAACGACGTCGTTGCCGCGGAACGAGAACGAGAGGTTCGAGATCCCGCCGGAGGTGAGCGAGCCGGGGCAGCGCTCCTTGATCCGCGGCAGGCTCTCGATGAAGGCGCGCGCGTAGTCGTCGTGCTCCTCGATCCCCGTCGCGACGGCGAGCACGTTCGGGTCGAAGACCAGGTCCTCGGGCGGGAAGCCCACGTCGCGCGTGAGCAGGTCGTACGCACGGCCGCTGATCTCGACGCGGCGGTCGGCGTCGACGGCCTGCCCCTGCTCGTCGAACGCCATCACGACGACGCCCGCTCCGTAGCGGCGGATCGTGCGCGCCTGCGCGAGGAACGCCTCCGCGCCCTCCTTGAGGGAGATCGAGTTGACGATGCCCTTGCCCTGGAGGCACTTGAGCCCCGCCTCCAGTGCCGACCACCGGGAGGAGTCGACCACGATCGGGAGGCGCGCGACCTCCGGCTCGGTCGCCACGACGTTGAGGAAGGTCGTCATCGCCTCCTCGGCGTCGAGCAGGTCGGCGTCCATGTTCACGTCGAGGAGGTTGGCTCCGCCGCGCACCTGCTCGAGCGCCACCTCGACCGCGCCCGCGAAGTCGCCGGCCTCGACGAGCCGGCGGAACCGCGCGGAGCCGGTCACGTTCGTCCGCTCGCCCACGAGCACGAAGCCGGTGTCGGGCCCGATCTCGAAGCGGTCGAGGCCGCTGAAGCGCGGACGGCGGCGCCCCGCGGGGACGCGCCGCGGCGGGAGCCCGCGGACCGCCTCGGCGATCGCCCGCGTGTGCTCGGGCGTCGTGCCGCAGCAGCCTCCGACGACGTTGACGAGGCCGTCGGCGGCGAACTCGCGCAAGAGGGCGCTCGTATCGTGGGCATGCTCGTCGTACTCTCCGAGCGCGTTCGGGAGCCCCGCGTTCGGGTGGCAGGAGACGTAGGTCGTGGCGACGCGCGAGAGGTCTTCGAGGAACGGGCGCATCTCGCGGGCACCGAGCGAGCAGTTGACGCCGACGAGCAGCGGCTCCGCGTGCTCGACCGACGTCCAGAACGCGTCGCTCGTCTGCCCCGAGAGGTTGCGGCCGCTGCGGTCGACGGCGGTGAACGAGAGCCACAGCGGCACCTCCGGCGCAGCCTCGCGCGCCGCCACGATCGCCGCCTTCGCGTTCAGGGTGTCGAAGATCGTCTCGATCAGGAGGAGGTCGACGCCGCCCTCTGCGAGCGCCCGCATCTGCTCCGCGTAGGCGGCGACGACGTCGTCGAACCGCGCGGCGCGATAGGCGGGGTCGTCGACCTTCGGGGAGAGGGAGAGGGTGACGTTGAGCGGCCCGACGCTGCCGGCGACGAGGGCGCCGTGCTCGTCCGCGGCCTTGCGGGCGAGCCGTGCGCCCTCGAGGTTCAGCTCGCGGACCGCGGGCTCGAGCCCGTAGTCGGCCTGGCCGATCGACGTCGCGGTGAACGTGTTCGTGGTCGTCACGTCGGCGCCGGCCTCGAGGTAGGCGCGGTGGATCGACTCGACGACGTCCGGCCGGGTGAGGTTGAGCAGGTCGGGGTTGCCCCTGACGTCGCGAGGATGCGCGGCGAAGCGCTCGCCGCGCCATTCCTCCTCCGACAGCCCGCGCCCCTGGAGCAGCACCCCCCAGGCGCCGTCGAGGACGACGATCCGCTCGTCCAGCAGGCCCCTCAGTCGCTCGATCCGCTCCGTCATCCACGCTCCTGCGCCTAGCGCTCGAACCCTGGAGCTCCAGCGCTTTAGGCGTTTTTTGACCCGGTCGCCAAGCTGCCGTTCAAAGCTCTCCGGGGCATTCGCTGCGCGAATGCTCGAAGGACTTTAGCGAAGAGACGGTGTCGCGAACGCGTGTTACTCGCCGCGGCCGGCGACGCGGAGCTGGTTCTCGGCGTGACGGATCCGCTGCTCGAGCTGCCAGCGGTCGGCCTGCGACTCGCCGGCCTCGACGCGCTGGAGCTCTGCCTTCGCCGCCTCGAGCTGCTCCCGCGCCCGCGCGTCGTCGATCTGCTTCGCATCGACGGCGTCGTCGACGAGCGCGATCGCCCGGTCGAGCTCGACCTTGAAGAAGCCGGGCCCGGTGGCGAGCTCGACGACGTCGTCCTGGTCGACGGACCGGTAGACGCGCGTGGAGCCCGCCTTCAGCGTCGCGACGAGCGGCGCATGCCGCGCGAGCACGCCGATCTCGCCGGCGGCCCCCGGGACGATCAGCATCTCCGCCGGCCCCTCGTAGGCCTCGCCGTTGGGCGTGACGACGGAGACGTCGAACTTCGGACGGTCGGCCATCGGGCGCTAGACCGCGGCGGCCTGCTTCTCGGCCGCCTCGACGGCCTGCTCGATCGGGCCGACCATGTAGAAGGCCTGCTCCGGCAGGTCGTCGTGCTTGCCCTCCAGGATCTCCTGGAAGCCGCGGATCGTGTCCTCGAGCTTCACGTACTCGCCGGCCCGGCCGGTGAACTGCTCGGCGACGAAGTTCGGCTGCGAGAGGAACCGCTGGATCTTCCGCGCACGGGCGACGACGAGCTTGTCCTCGTCGGTGAGCTCGTCGATGCCGAGGATCGCGATGATGTCCTGCAGGTCCTTGTAGCGCTGGAGCACCTGCTGGACCTGCGTGGCGGTGCCGTAGTGCTCCGCCGACACGATCCCCGGCTGGAGCGCGCGGGAGGTCGAGTCGAGCGGGTCGACGGCGGGGTAGATCCCCTGCTCCACGATCGCGCGCGACAGGACCGTGGTCGCGTCGAGGTGCGCGAACGTGTTCGCGGGCGCCGGGTCGGTGAGGTCGTCGGCGGGGACGTAGATCGCCTGCACGGACGTGACCGAGCCCTCGCGGGTGGAGGTGATCCGCTCCTGGAGCTGGCCCATCTCGGTCGCGAGCGTCGGCTGGTAGCCGACGGCGCTCGGCATCCGGCCGAGGAGCGCGGACACCTCGGACCCCGCCTGGACGAAGCGGAAGATGTTGTCGATGAAGAGGAGCACGTCCTGGCCGGCGTCGCGGAAGTGCTCCGCCATCGTCAGCCCCGAGAGGCCGACGCGGAGGCGCGCGCCCGGCGGCTCGTTCATCTGCCCGTAGACGAGCGCGACCTTGTCGATCACGCCCGACTCCTCCATCTCCAGCATCAGGTCGTTGCCCTCGCGCGTGCGCTCGCCGACGCCGGCGAAGACCGACACGCCTCCGTGCTGCCGCGCGATGTTGTGGATCAGCTCCTGGATCAGCACCGTCTTGCCGACGCCGGCGCCGCCGAAGAGGCCGATCTTCCCGCCCCGCACGTAGGGCGCGATCAGGTCGATGACCTTGATCCCGGTCTCGAAGATCTCGATCTTGGGGGACAGGTCGCGGAAGGTCGGCGGGTCGCGGTGGATCGGCATGCGCTCCGCGCCCTCCGGCGTCTCCTTGTTGTCGATCGGCTCGCCGAGCACGTTCCACAGCCGCCCGAGGGTTACGTCCCCGACGGGCACCGAGATCGGCGCTCCGGTGTCGACGACGTCGACGCCGCGCGCGAGGCCGTCGGTCGAGTCCATGGCGACCGCGCGGACGCGGTCGTCGCCCAGGTGCTGCTGCACCTCCGCGATCAGCGTCCGGGCCTCCTGCCCGTCGCGCGCGGGGACGTCGACGCGCAGCGCCGTGTTGATCTCCGGCAGGTCGCCCGCGAAGACGGCGTCGATCACGACGCCCCTGATCTCCAGCAGCTTGCCGACGTTCTGCTTGCCGCCGTTCTGCTTGCCGCCGTTCGTTGTCGTCTGCTCAGCCATGCATCTCCCGGAAAGCCGTGTTCGTGAGGACGTGCGCGCCAGGCGGCGAGGCGCCGGCGAAGCGAACCGAGTCTATCGGAGCGGTCGCGGGACAGCGGCGGCCAGGAGGCGCCGCGCCTACGGGTCCGTCGGACGAGGAACCCCGCCTTCTCGCGCTTCCGGGGCGCCGCCGGCAAAGGAGGCGAGGAGGCACAGTGCGAGCCGCACGGGCCTCCGAAGCATCCTGCCGCCGGCGGCGTCAGGTGGGGCCGGAGGCCGGCTCCGCCGGCCGGGAGGCCCCGCCGGCCGGAAGCGCGAGGCCGACAGCCTGTCGGCGCGGTCGAGTGCTCAGCAGTGGTGGGTGACGAACGAGGCGCCGGCGAGCACGGCTAGGTGACGTGGCCGATGCTCTCGCGCGAGTTCGTCTGCAGCAGCGCACGCTCGATGCGCAGCTGCGCACGACGCATGTCGCGGAGCTGGCGGTCGTCGGTCGGCGCCTTGGCGCTCGCGACCGCGAGGTGCTGCGCCGTCGGCGCGCTCGTCTGGACCGAGGTGGCGAACACGCTGCCGAGGCCGGCGGCAACGAGCATGACCGCGGCCGCGGCGCCCACCCGTGCGGC
>DATHTC010000120.1:0-7009 GCA_035463735.1 Gaiellaceae bacterium
GGCGAGCGTGCGTGCGGCGCGCCAGGCGCGCGGCACGAGGCCGCGGTCGAGCACGGGCAGCTGCACGAACGCCTCGCCACCCGGCCGCAGCACCCGGCCGAACTCCCGCAGGAGCGCGAGCACGCGCTCGACGTCCGGCAGGTGCTGGAGGACGAGGTAGCAGACGAGCACGTCGGCCTCCGCGTCGGCGACGCCGTCCAGCCGCTCCCCCGAGATCGCGTGGAAGTCGACGCGCTCGTCGGGCACGGCGGCGCGCGCGCGGACGAGCATCTCGGGCGAGACGTCGAGCGCCACCACCCGGTCGAACCGCTCCGCGAGCGCGGCGGTCATCCGGCCGGGCCCGCAGCCGACCTCCACGACGACGCCTCCCCGTGGAGCGCTTCCCAGCCGACCGAACAGCGCCTCGAGCTCCTCCCGCCCGCGCGACGGGTCGCCGACGTACGTCGCCGTGTCGCCGGCCGCGAGCGCGTCCCATGTCGCCCGCATGTCGCGCTCCATCGCCGCGGAGCGTAGCCGCGCCCGCGGCGCGGTTCCCCTTTCGCGACGCCGCGCGATGTGGGAGAGTCGACCCGTGTCGACGGAGCGGCCCCCGGAGACCATCGGGCAACGCCTGCGCAGACTGCGGCGCGAGCGCTCGCTCTCGCAGCGAGAGCTCGCCGAGCCGGGTGTCTCGTACGCGTACATCTCGCGCATCGAGGCCGGGACGCGCCAACCCTCGGTCAAGGCGCTCCGGAAGCTCTCGCGGAAGCTCGGCGTCAGCACCGAGTACCTCGAGACGGGCTCCGACGTCCGCGAGGACGAGCTGCGGGAGCTGCGGCTGGCGCGCGCGGAGCTCGACCTGCGCCTCGGGCACGACCCCGAAGGGGCGCGTGAGCGCATCCGCGGCCTGCTCGCGGAGGCCGAGGAGGCGGGCGACCCGGCGGCGGCGCGCGCGGCGCGGCTCGCACTCGGCGTCGCGGCCGCCGAGACCGGACGGACGGACGAGGCGACCTCCCTGCTCGAGGGGGCGGTGGAGGCGGACGACGTCTCCCCGGCGCTCCGACCCGACGTCTTCCGGGCGCTCGGCCGCGCGTACGCCGAGTCGGGGCGGCCGCACGAGGCGGTCGCGCTGTTCGAGCGCGCGCTCGCGGAGCTCGAGCGCGAGCTGCCGGCGGGTCACCCCGCCCGCGTCCGCTTCGCCGCGTATCTCGCCTCCGCCCACGCGGAGGCCCGGCAGCCGGAGCGCTGCGCGGAGGTGCTGCGGGCGATCGCCGCAGACGCGGGAGCGGTGGGCGAGCCGGGCTCCGAGGCCCGCGGGCACTGGTCGCTCGGCCGCGCCGCCGAGGAGGGCGGCCGCGTCCGCGACGCGCTCGACCACCTGCGGCGCGCGCTCGCGCTCCGCGAGGCCGCCGACGACGCCGCACACGTCGCACACGCGCTCGGCCGCGTCACGACGGCACGCGTCGACGGCGCGGCGTGACGCACACCGAGCGCGCCCTCCGCCCGCGCGGGCGGTACTCCCTCGCTCTGACGGCGGCCTCGACGGACGCGACACGGCGATGGGAGGACGAGACGCTCACGGCGGCGCTGCGGGTCGGCGACCGGGTCGAGCTCGCCCGGGCGCGGCAGCGGACGGACGGCGCAGTCGTCGTGCGCGCCGCGTCCGAGGAGGGCGTCGAGGCGATGCGCGTCGCGCTCGCACTCGACGCCGACCACGGCGAGTTCCTGCGCCGCTTCCGGCACGACCCGCTGCTGGGGCAGACGACGCAGCACCTTGCCGGGCTACGCCAGGCGCGGCTGTCGACCGTCGCGCACGCGCTGCTGCGCGCGTTCACCGGCCAGCTGATCGAGTCGAGGCGCGCGCGGGCGATCGAGGCGGCGGTCGTCCGGGCGGCGACCATGCGCGTCGAGGGGACGCGGCTGCACGCACCGCCGACCGCGGCGTGCCTCGGCGTGCTCGCGCCCGCACGCCTGCGGGAGCTGGGCCTGCACGCGCGGCGCGGCGCGGCGCTCGTCCGCCTCTGCCGCGCGTTCGATCCCGAGCGGCTCCACGCGCTGCCGACGGCCGAGGCGGCGGGACGGCTCGAGCGCGAGCGGGGCCTCGGCCCCTGGTCCGCCGGCGTCGTCTGCCTCGAAGGGCTCGGGCGCCCGGAGCGCGGGCTCGTGGGCGACCTCGGCCTGATCAAGCTGCTGTCCGCGCTCCGCGGGCGCCGCGCGGAGGCGTGGGAGACGGAGGAGCTGCTCGCGCCGTACGGCGAGTGGGCCGGCCTCGCGAGCCGCTACCTGCTCAAGGGGTGGGCGCGCGGGCTCGTCCCTGTGCCCGTGCGGCCGCCGCCGGGGCGCTTCCGCCGCGCCGCCTAGGCCCCTGACCGGGCCGCCGGACCCGCCTAGACTCCCGCCATGCCCGCCGACGGCCGCCGCATCGCGATCCTCGGCGCCGGGAAGATCGGCGAGGCGCTCCTCGCCGGCCTGCTCTCGTCGGGCTGGCGGGAGGCGTCCGAGCTCGTCGCGACCACGCGCCGCGAGGAGCGCGCCGAGGAGCTCGCGGAGCGCTACGGCGTCCGGGCAACGACCTCGAACGCCGAGGCGGTGGCCGGCTCCGCGATCGTCGTGATCGCGGTCAAGCCGCAGGACATCGAGGCGCTGCTGGGCGAGGTCGGCGGCCTGCTCTCGCCCGACCAGACCGTGCTCTCCATCGCCGCGGCGATCCCCACGTCCCTGATCGAGTCGCACCTGATCGCGCGCGTGCCCGTCGTCCGCGCGATGCCGAACACCCCTGCGCTCGTCCACGAAGGGATGGCGGGGCTCGCGGCAGGCGCACACGCGGAGGAGGAGCACCTGGCGGCCGCCGAGGAGGTGCTCGCGCATCTCGGCCGCGTCGTCCGCGTGCCGGAGCATGCGATGGACGCCGTCACCGCCGTCTCCGGCTCAGGCCCGGCGTACTTCGCGCTCCTGGCCGAGGCGATGATCGAGGCGGGGATCCTGCTCGGCCTCTCGCGCGAGATCTCCACCCAGCTCGTGGTGCAGACGATGCTCGGGACGGCGAAGCAGCTCCGCGACACGAACACGCACCCCGTCGAGCTGCGCGAGATGGTGACGTCGCCCGGCGGGACGACGATCGCCGCGATCCGCGAGCTGGAGCGCGCCGGCGTGCGCGCCGCGTTCCTCAACGCCATCCAGGCGGCGATGGACCGCTCCCGCGAGCTCGCCTCCGGCGAGCGGTGAGCGACGTCGAGCTGCTCGTCTCGGACGACCCCGGAGCCGAGCTCGCCCGGCGGCTCGTCGAGGCCGTGCGCGCCGGAGTCACGGTCGCGCTCTCCGGTGGGTCGGGGCCGCGCGGCGCATACGAGCGGGCGGCGGCGGAGGCGCCGGACTGGTCACGGAGCGAGCTCTGGCTCGTCGACGACCGCTGCGTGCCGCCCGACGACGAGCGCTCGAACTTCCGGCTCGTCCGGGAGACGATCCTCGACCGGCTCGAGCGCCCACCGCGCGCCGTCCACCGGATCGAGGGCGAGCGGCCGCCGGAGGAGGCCGCGGCGCGGTACGACGCCGCCCTCGACGGCGTGCGCTTCGACCTCGCGGTGATGGGCATCGGGCCAGACGGGCACACGGCCTCGCTCTTCCCGAACGCGCCCCAGCTCGACGAGCGCGAGCGGCGCGCGGTCGTCGCCGAGCCGGGGCTCGAGCCGTTCGTGCCGCGCGTGACCACCACCATCCCCGTCCTCGCCGCCACCGAGCTGATGGCGTACCTCGTCACGGGCGGCGGCAAGGCTGAGGCGGCGCGCCGCGCCTTCGCCGGCCCGCCGTCCCGCGACACGCCGGCGAGTCTCGTCCGCGGTCGCCGCACCGTCGCGATCCTCGATCGTGACGCCGCCGCGCGGATGTGAAACGATCGCCTATATCTCCGGTGGCGCCACCGTGGACACGAATCCCCCCCCCCGAGCCGACGGCGAGATATCGTCGCGGCCGGCCCCACGCCGGAGCCGCCGCGGCGCGAGCGGCCGGAGGAGAGAGGAGGCTGCGTGACGACGTCGGCTGAAGCGCTGATCATCGCCCGCCCGGAGCAGCTCAAGGCCCTCGGCCACCCGCTGCGCCTGCGCGTGCTCGAGGTGCTCGGCGAGAGCGGCGAGCACCTGACCAACCGGCAGCTCGCCCAGCGACTGGGCGTCGACCCCGGCCACCTGCACTTCCACGTCCGGATGCTGCTCGGCGCGGGGCTGATCGAGCTCGTGGAGGGCGAGGGGCGGCGGGAGAAGCCGTACCGCGCCGTCGCCAGCAGCATCCGGGTGGCGCCGGAGCTGATCTCCACCGGCGCCGTCAACGACATGCGCGCGGCGATGCTCGACGCCGTCGAGCGAGGCTGGCGCGCGTACACCGACGAGGGCCGCTTCCGCAGCGCGCAGATCACCGTGCGCATGGACCCCGAGCGCGTGCGAGACGCGTTTCAGGCCTTCTCCGCCGCGCTGGACGAGCACGAGGACCCGGAGCAGGAGCCGTTGCTGATCACGGTGTTCTCGCACCCCCTCCCGCGCGGGAGCGACTAGCGCGACGGCAGGAACGGCGACGCGAGCTCCGCCCGCATCCCACGTGAGGCGGCGAGGGCCTGCAGCACCAGCACCGTGTCGGCGACGGGCATGTCCTCGAGGTAGCCGTCGCGGGACTCGAACGAGGCGAGAACCGACTCGGCGGCCCCGACGTAGCCGACGACGTCCTCGGCGGCGAGGAACGCGAGCGCGTCGGCGACGTCGTGCGGGAAGCCGTCGCTCGTCCGCAGCGCGTCCGCCAGCGGCCGCACGTCGTCCCACTCTCCCAGCACGGCGTGCGCGAGCGCGGCGGCGTAGCGGCCGATCGGCGAGTCGGCGTCCGCAGCCCTCTCCGCGAGGGTCCAGCGTGCGGCCTCCTCCGCCCCCGCACGGTCGCCGACGAGCAGGCGCGTCTTCAGCACCGCGATCGGCCGACCCCAGCTGCCGGGCGGCGCGTCCGCGTAGCTCTCCCGGTACCGCTCGGCGGCGAGGTCGAGCCACCTCCGCGCGTCTCCGTCGCGGCCGGCCATGAGAGCCGCCAGCCCTGCCGCCCACGCCGCGTTGCCGAGACGGGTCAGCTGCCGCTGCCGCGCGTCGGCGTCGTCCTCGGGAAGGCGCCCCTCGCCGTCCCGGTACCGCGCCTCCGCGCGCTCGGCGAGCGCCGCCCACTCCATCGGGCGAGTATGCACCGAGATCGTTGACTGACCGGTCAATCGGGCCGCTAGACTCCGCTCCGTGGCACGCGAGCTCCGCGAGGTCGTCTACGTCGACGGCGTCCGCACCGTGTTCGGCAAGGCGGGGCCGTCGGGCCTCTTCTGGCGCACGCGAGCGGACGACATGGCCGTCAAGGCCGTGCGCGAGCTGCTGCGGCGGAACCCGGGGATCCCGGTCGAGCGGATCGGCGACGTGATCATGGCGGCGACCGCGCAGGTCGGCGACCAGGGCCTGACCCTCGGCCGCGACGTCGGCCTGCTCGCGGGGCTGCCGCACTCGGTCCCCGGCTTCGCCGTCGACCGCATGTGCGCCGGCGCGCTCACCGCCGTCACCGCGGGCGCGGGCGAGATCGCGATGGGCGCGGCCGACGTCGTGATCGCGGGCGGCGTCGAGCACATGGGCCACCACCCGATGGGCGCCGACGTCGACTTCAACCCGCGCTTCGTCGCCGAGCGGCTGATCGACGAGTCGGCTGCGACGATGGGCGCGACCGCCGAGAACCTGCACGACCGCTTCCCGGCGCTGACGAAGGAGCGCGCCGACCGCTACGCCGTCGCCTCGCAGCGGAAGGCCGCGGCCGCGTGGGAGAACGGCGTCATGCGCCACACGGTCGTGCCGATGACGGTGTTCGGCGACGGCGGCTGGCGCCTCGCCGACCGCGACGAGTTCCTCCGGCCCGACACGACCATGGAGGGGCTCGCCTCGCTCCGGACGCCGTTCAGGCCCGGCGGCCGCGTCACGGCGGGCAACTCCGCCGGCCTCACGGACGGCGCGACCGCGTGCTTCCTCGCCGCCGAGGAGACGGCCCGCGAGCTCGAGCTCGTACCCGCGATGCGCCTCGTCGGCTTCGCGTACGCGGGCGTGGAGCCGGAGTACATGGGCATCGGCCCGATCCCGGCCACGGAGAAGGTGCTCGCGCAGACGGGCCTGAGCCTCGACGAGATCGGCCTCTTCGAGCTCAACGAGCCGTTCGCGGTGCAGGTGCTGTCGTGGTGCGACGCGCTCCGCGTCGACCCGGAGGACCCGCGCCTCAACCCCTACGGCGGCGCGATCGCGTGCGGGCACCCGCTCGCCGCGACGGGCGTCCGCCTGCTGGCGCAGCTCGCGTACGGCTTCCGCGAGCGTCCCGACGTCCGCTACGGCATGACCGCCCTCTGCATCGGGATGGGCATGGGCGCGTCGCTCATCTGGGAGAACCTCGGCCATGGCTGAGCCGGTCACCGAGTTCAAGCTGGCGCGCGTCGACACCCGCGTCGGTCGCGTCGCCCTCGTGACGATGGACAACGGCGAGGACTGGACGAAGCCGAACGTGTTCGGGCGGGGCGCCCTCGAGTCGCTCGCGCGCCTGCTCCCCGAGCTCGAGGGGGGCGAGTGGAAGGCGATGGTGCTCACCGGGAAGCCCTTCGTCTTCGCCGCGGGCGCCGACGTGAGCGAGTTCCCGCTGCGGACGACGCGCGAGCTGGCCGAGGAGGGCTCGCGCGCGGGCCACGAGCTCTTCGGCCGCATCCGCGCGCTCCCGTTCCCGACGCTCGCGGCGATCAACGGCGCGTGCGTCGGCGGCGGCGTCGAGATCGCGCTCCATTGCGACGCGCGCACGATCTCGACGGCGGTGCGCCACTTCGCCTCGCCCGAGTGCTTCCTGGGGATCATCCCCGGCTGGGGCGGCACGCAGCTCGTGCCGAGGCTCCTCGGCGCGCCGACGGCGGTGAAGTTCGTGGTCGAGAACCCGTTGCGCCAGAACCGGATGCTGAAGGCGGCCGAGGCGCTCGAGCTGGGCTTCTCCGACCGGATGC
>DATHTC010000121.1:0-10053 GCA_035463735.1 Gaiellaceae bacterium
CGTCCGCACGTGGCCTGCCGGGGTCGGGACTCGGCCTCGCGATCGTCAGGCAGGTGGCGGACGCGCACGGCGGCCGCGTCACGGCGACGCGGGCCGACGGCGGCGGCTCGCTGTTCCGCCTCGAGCTCCCGCTGGACGGCACGGCAGCGAAGCCCTGATCGGCCATGGCCGGGGTCTGTCCCCCATGGAGGGAGGGGGCATGGGGAACCGCCAGGTTCCCCCGAGAACCGACGCGCGGGATCGCAGCCCGGCGAAGCCGGGCGCATCCCGCCAGTCGAACCACGTCGGCCGCGATGAACACGCCATGCGGCCGGAGCGCCCGCCCCGAAAGGGGCGCGCGCGGAGGCCAACGACCAGGCCCTCACGTCAGCCTACGAAGACGACGCCACGAAGGCCGAAGCGCGCTTCATGCGCGCGAGAGGCCACGACCACGCCCCCACCAACGCGACCCGGCAGAAGGAGGGGGCTCGTGGGGGAACCATGGGTTCCCCCACGCCTAGACGTTGAAGCGAACGTTGAGGACGTCGCCGTCGCGGACGACGTACGTCTTCCCCTCCAGGCGCTGCAGCCCGTGCCGCGCCACCTCGGCGTGCGAGCCGAGGCGGACGAGGTCGTCCCAGCGCAAGACCTCGCACCGGATGAAGCCGCGCGCGAGGTCCGTGTGGATCGACGCCGCCGCCTCGAGCGCTGTCTGGCCGTCGCGGAGCGTCCACGCGCGCGTCTCCTTCTCGGCGACGGTGAAGAACGTGATCAGCCGTAGCGCCTCCGTGAGCCGCCGCACCACCTCGCCGAGCGCGGACGGCCTCCCCTCTCGGAAGGCCGCAGCCTCGTCGTCGGGGAGCTCCGCCAGCTCGGCCTCGAGCCCGAGGTCGATGCCGTCCGGGCCGTTCTCGATCGAGAGCATGGGCTTCGTCGTCAGCGGCTCGAGCTCGGACGGCAGCTCGCCGGGCCACTCGGCGAGCGTCCGGCCGTCGTCGAGGTGTGCGAGCAGCCGCTCGAGCTCCTGCACTTCGGCGCGGAGGCCGGCGTCCCCCGACTTCGCCTGCTTGCCGACACGCTCGAGCCGCCGCTCCACGTGGTCGCGGTCGGCGACGAGCAGCTCGAGCTTCAGGGTCTCGAGGTCGGCGGCGGGGTCGCCGGCACCGCTGAAGGCGTCGAGGACGACGAGCAGCGCGTCGACCTGGCGCAGGTTCCCGAGCAGCTGCGCTCCCGTGCCGGGCACGTCGACCACGCGGATGGACGCCGGCGTCACCTTCTTCGCATGGACGACCTGCGCGAGCTGCCGGAGCCGGTCGTCCTCGATCGACGCCATTCCGACGTGCTCCTTGCCGTAGTCGCCCGCCTGCCCCGCCTTCGTGAGCGCGCGGAAGAGCATCGTCTTCCCGGACGACGGCAGCCCGACGATTCCGACCTCCAGCGCCATGCCGCGGACGCTAGCCGGGGTCGGCGGCGCGCTCGAGCTGCTTCTGCAGCGCCACGAGCGCGCGGTGCTGGAGCGACTTGATCGCTCCCTCGGTCTTGCCGAGGATGGCGGCGACCTCGCCGTTGTTGAAGCTGAAGACGAACTTCAGCGTCAGCACCTGCTGCTGCTCCGGGGAGAGGTCCTCGATCATCGCGAGCATCGACTCGCGGCCGATCGTCCGCATCGCCAGCGCCTCCGCGGACGGCTCCTCCGACCCCTGCGGCTCGGGCACGTCCTCCTCGGGCTGCCAGCGGCGGTGCGCGCGGAAGTGGTCCATGGCGAGGTTGTGCGCGATGCGGAAGAGCCACGCGGAGAACGGCGCCGACTTCCAGCGGAAGCGCCCGATCGACTCGAGCATCCGCAGGAACGTCTGCGTGGTCAGGTCCTCAGCGTCGTGCCGGTTCCCCACCGTCATGTGCAGGTAGCTGTAGATGCGGTCGAAGTGGAGGAGGTACAGCTCCTCCAGCGCTTCACGCTCGCCCGCCTGCGCGCGGTCGACGAGGCGGCGCACCTCCTCCGTCGACGCTGCGGTCTTCGTCGCGGCCTGATCAGCCACCGGTCCTCCGTGCCCCTGCGCCGCGCCCGGTAACCGTCTACCCGGCGAAGCCGACGCGGCCCTCGCGCGCGAAGCGGGTGACGTAGACGACGCGCCGCAGCGCCACCATGTAGCGCCCGTCCTCCGCGTCGAGCGGGACGACCCCTTCGCCGCCGGCGCCGAAGTGCCGCTCGAGCGCGTCGGCGCTCTCCTTCGTGACGAGCGCGTTCATCACCTGGCCGCCGTCGAAGCCGACCTCGATCCGCACCCGCGCATTCGTGCCGGTGCTAGCCACGCGACACCACCTCCGAGAGAACGCCGTGGACGGAATCGGGGTGGACGAACGCGACCTCGAGCCCGAACAGGCCTTCGCGGGGCTCCGGGTCGATCAGCTCGGCGCCGCTCTCCGCCAGGTCTGCGATCGCGGCGTCGATGTCCGCCACCTCGTAGGCGACGTGGTGCATCCCGGGGCCGCGCGAGGCGAGGAACCGGCCGACCGGCGTGTCCTCGCCGAGCGCCGCCAGGAGCTCCACACGTCCCTCGCCGACGAGCAGCACGGCTGCCTCCACGCCCTGCTCCTCGACGCGCGCGCGATGCTCGACCTCGCCTCCGAAGAAGCGCTCGTAGGTGTCGACGGCCTCGTCGAGGTCCTCGACGGCCACACCGAGATGGTGGATGCCGCGCGCCTGCACGCGGCGATCGTAGCTATGCCGCCAGCGCCTGGGCCCTCGGCTCCGCGTCCATCTCCCGGAACGCGGGGTTGAGGAAGCCGTAGCCGGTCACGGCGACGTAGGCGAGCGCGATCGCGAGGAGCGTCGCCTGCACGCCGAAGAGCTCGACGGCGACGCCGCCGACGATCGTCCCGACCGGAATCGCCGCCCACGCGCCGGCGGTGACCGCCCCGAACACGCGGCCGCGGAGCCGCGGCGGGATGCGCTCGTACGAGACCGCGCCGATCACAGGATTGAGCGGTCCGGCAGCGAAGCCCGCGGCGCCGAGCAGCGCGAGCGTCACCGCGAGCGGCGGCAGCGTCGCGAGGCCGACGTACGCGAGCGACACGGCGAAGAAGCAGCCGACGAAGACGCTGCGGCGCGGCAGCCGGTGGCCGACGGCGCTGAACGCGAGCGAGCCGACGAGGGCGGCACCGCCGAACGTCCCGAGCATGAGCCCGAGCTGCTCGGGGCCGCCGAAGGCCTCGCGCACGAAGACCGGGTAGACGACGGGCGAGAGCGGGCTGTCCAGGAAGTTCGTCAGGAGCACGGTGACGACGATCGCGCGCAGGACGCGGTCGCGCGCGACGAAGCGGACGCCCTCGACGAGCTGCGCCAGGTAGCGGCCGGGCTCCTCCTCGCCGTGCCCGTGCGGCCGGAGCGCCGGGACGAGCGCGCGGACGACCCCTGCCGAGACGAGGAAACTGGCCGCGTCGAGCCACAGCGCCGAGGTCGCCCCGAAGACGGCGACGACCACGCCGCCGAGCGGCGCCCCGACGAGCACCGAGCCGCGCGCGATCGCCCCGTGGAGACCCGCAGCGCGCTCGATCCGCATCCCGGCGAGCTCGGCGACGTCGGGGAGGAGCGCCTCGCGCGCCGTCACCCCGGGTGCGTCGAGGAGAGCGCCGAGGAAGACGAGCGCCATCACCTGCCACACCTCGACGCCCGCGAGGGCGTCGACGAGCGGGATCGCGGCGACGGCGGCCGCGCTCGCCAGATCGGCGGTGACGCTGGCGCGGCGGAAGCCGAGGCGGTCGACGAGCGCCCCGCCGAAGAACGCCGAGATCACGACGGGGAGGAACGAGAAGAACGCGGTCAGGCCGGTGAGGGCCGCGCTGCCCGTGGTCTCGAGCACGAACCACGGGATCGCGATCCGCGCGATCGTGTTGCCCGTGTTCGAGACGGCGTCGGCCGCGAGCAGCGCGGCGATCGGCGTGCGGTTCCTCACGCGGAGGCGCGGCGGATGCGTACGTCGCCGCTGACGGTCTTGCCGCGAATCTCGAGGAGCTGCTCGCCCTCGGCCGGCCCGTCGCCCGGCTCGAGCGACGATCGCATGTCGCCGCTGAGCGAGGTCAGGTCGAGGAAGACGGCCGCTCCGGGAGCGATCGCGAGCTCGACGTCGCCCGAGACGGCGTTCACGGTGACCGGCCCGCCGGCGACCCGCTCGGCACGGAGGTCGCCGGAGACCGTCTGCACCTCGAGCGTCGCGTCGGACGCGCCGACACGGACGTCCCCCGAGACGCTCCTCGCGTTCACCGGCCCGTGGGCGTGGCGCAGGTCGAGGTCGCCCGAGGCGGTGCGGACCTCGACGAGGCCGGCCACCGTCTCCGCCCGGACGTCGCCGCTGGCCGACTCGGAGCGGAGGTCGCCCTCGAGCTCCTCGACCGTCACGTCGGCGGACGCGGACTTGACCTCGACGCCGCCGAGCCGGCCCCGGCCGAGCAGGTCGGCGGCGGCGGTTCGCAGCCGCACGCTCGAGCCTGTCGGGCAGCGGACCGCGACGGCGAACTCGGGGCTCCGCCCGAACGAGAAGCGGCCCTGCGGCGACTCGATCCGGAGCGTGTGACCTTCGAGGGCGACCACGAGGCGGTCCATCGCGTCGCGCGCGGGGCCGTTCAGCGGCTCGACGCGGACCTCGGTCTCGGCGGCGTCGAGGGCGTCGACGGCGACCGAGCCGGCCGGGATCCGGACGTCGAGCGTGATCGCGGACGGGGTGTCGAAGCGCTGCTCCATCAGAGGACTCCTCTCGGCGTGCGGATCCGAGGCCGGCGCACCGGCCTGCGGTCGCCGGTGAGCGGGCTCGTCTCCGGCCAGTCGACGCGGCCGAAGGGCGAGAGCGGGATGCTGGTCATCGCGACCTCCTCGGTCAGCTGCGGGCGAAGCCGGTCAGGCGGTTCCCGCGCGCGGGGCGGCCCTCGACAGCCCGCGCGATCGCCTGCACCAGCCAGGAGTTGACGGACACGCCCTCGCGCGCCGCGGCGGCCTCGACGCTCGCCTTCAGCGCCTCGGGCAGGCGGAGGGTGATGCGCGCAGACGCGTCCTCGAGGCCGAACGCCGGCGGCGCCGGCGCCTCCTCGAGGTACGAGAGGACGGGGTTGCCGGCCTCGAGACGGACCTCGACGCGACCGGCGGGAAGCTGGGACGAGACCTCGTTCGCGGCCTCGGTGACCGCGTCGAGCAGATGGAGGCGCAGCGACGACGACAACGCGGCCGCGATGCGCCGCACCGCGTCGGCCTGCTCCGCCCCTGCGGCCTCTCCCACGGCTGCGAGGTCGTTCTGGACGGCCTCGACGTGCACTGACAGTTCCATGGCGCAAGTATGACATCACAGTGACGTCATGTCAACCTCCGGGTGACTGCATGGCGAAGTCGGCACAGAACCGGCACAGAGGCGCGCGCACCGGCGGGCGTACCCTGGAGACCCCGGGGCGGGTGGGGGGTGGTGGGTGGGTCCCGCGCGCGCGGGCTGCGCTCAGGCGTCGGTGCCGGCCGGCAGCACCGTGACGGTGCCGACGGTCTCCGACGCGAACGACTCCGGCGCGACGTCGCCGATGATCTCCCTGATCTCCTCACGCACGAGCGTCTCGCGCTCGAGCAGCGCCGTCGCCAGCCGGTCGAGCGCGGCGCGGTGCTTGCGCAGAAGCGTGATCGCCGCCTCGTACGCCTCGTCGGTCAGCCGCGCCTGCTCGACGTCGCGCAGCCGCTTCGTCTCCTCCGAGAGCGCGTAGTTGTCGGCTCGCATCGTCCGCGAGGTGACCTCTTCGCCCATCCCCCACTCGAACACCATCGCGCGTGCGATCGCCGTCGCCCGCTCCAGGTCGTTGGCCGCGCCGTTCGTGACCCGGCCGAACACGACCTGCTCCGCCGCGCGCCCCGCGAGGAAGATCCGCAGCTGGTCGATCAGCTCCTCCCGCGTGTGCAGGTAGCGGTCCTCGCTCGGGACGTTGAACGTGTACCCGAGCGCCTGTCCGCGGGAGACGATCGTCACCTTCTGGACGGGCATCGTCTCGCCCATCAGGTGGGACATGAGCGCATGCCCGGCCTCGTGGTAGGCGAGGATCCGCTTCTCCTTCTCGGTCACGACCCGACGCTGCTGGAGGCCGGCCACGACGCGCTCCATCGCCGCCTCGAAGTCGGCGTGGTGGACCTCCACCTGCTCCTTGCGCCCCGCGAAGATCGCCGCCTCGTTGGCGACGTTCGCGAGGTCGGCACCGGTGAGCCCGACGGTCTGGCGGGCGATCTGGGCGAGGTCGACGTCGGCGGCGAGCGGCTTGCCGCGCGTGTGGACGCGGAGGATCTCCTCGCGCGCCTTCACGTCCGGCGGCGAGACGAGCACCTGGCGATCGAACCGCCCCGGGCGCAGCAGCGCGGGGTCGAGGTCCTGGAGCCGGTTCGAGGCGCCCATGATCACGACCTGCTCGCGGGCGTCGAACCCGTCGAGCTCGACCAGGAGCTGGTTCAGCGTCTGGTCGTGCTCGCGGTTGAAGCCGCCCCCCTGGCGGGCCGTCCCGACAGCGTCCAGCTCGTCGATGAACACGATCGCGGGTGCGTTCTTGCGCGCCTCGCGGAACAGGCGCCGGATGCGCGCGGCACCGAGCCCCGCGAACATCTCCACGAACGACGACGCGCTCGCCGCGTAGAAGCTCGCGCCCGACGCGTTCGCGACCGCCTTCGCGAGGAGCGTCTTGCCCGTGCCGGGCGGCCCGTACAGCAGGAGGCCCTTGGGCACCCGCGCGCCGAGGCGCTCGAACCGCTTCGGAGTGCGGAGAAAGTCGACCACCTCCTGGAGCTCCTCGCGCGCCTCCTCCAACCCGGCCACGTCCTCGAACGTCACCGAGGAGGACGAGTTCGGCTCGATCTGCGCGGGCTTCACGCGCGGCATCAGCTGCACCGTGCGGAACAGCAGCCACACGATCACGAGCATCAGCACGAAGAAGAGGAGCGGCAGCCAGAAGACGACGAAGTCCTGGACGAACGACATCACGTCGGCGGGCGGCAGCGTCCCGATCCCCATCACGAGCCCTATCGGCACGCCGGAACCATGCCTAAAGCGCGCGCACGCAGACGAGCACGGCCTCGGCGGGCGACACCCGCAGCTCGGCGCCCGCGAGACGCGGATGCCCCAGCCACCACTCGCGCAGCGGGTCGTTGACGCGGTTCTGGCGGAAGTCGTCGAGCACGACGGTGCCGCCGGGGGCGAGCATGGACACGACCTCCTCGGCCTCCGTCGCCGGGTCCCGCTTGCCGCCGCCGTCGTAGAAGACGAGGTCGAACGGCGCACGGCGCGGCAGCACCTCGCGCCACGGCCCGTGGAGGACGTGGACGTCCGGGTCGCCGGCGAAGAGCTCCGCGGCGGCGCGCGCCTGCCCCGCCTCGGGCTCCGCCGTGTACAGCGGCACGCCCGGCGGCAGCCCTGCCGCGAGCCATGCCGTGCCGACCCCCGTCCCCGTGCCGATCTCACCGACCCGCTCGCGCCCCCGCTGGGCTGCGAGCAGGTGCAGGAGGCGGCCCGTCTCGGGCGAGGACGACTTCTCGAACCCCAGCTCGGCGGCGAGCGCGAGCGCGCGCCCGACCAGCGGTGGCTCCGGCAGCACCCCTCTACACTAGATCCCGTGCTGCCGGTCCCCGAGCACTTCGACCCGGCGCGCGTCGGAGAGGTCTGGCGGGTTCCGTACGAGGAGCGCGCCGCCGACGCCGCACGGTGGGTCGAGGCACACGACCTCCGCCCGGCCGCGCACGACGCGTTCCGACTCTGCCTCGTCGCGGTCGACGTCCAGAACACCTTCTGCACGCCCGGGTTCGAGCTGTTCGTCGCCGGTCGCTCGGGCACGGGCGCGGTCGACGACAACCGGCGCCTGTGCGAGTTCCTCTACCGGAACGCCGACGCGATCACGCGAATCGTCCCGACGATGGACACCCACCAGGCGATGCAGATCTTCCACTCGGTCTACCTCGTCGACGACGACGGCCGGCACCCCGACCCGTACACGCTCGTGTCGGCGGACGACGTCGAGGCGGGCCGCTGGCGCCCCGACCCGCTCGTCCTCGAGAGCCTCGGCGTCGACGAGGAGTACGGCCGGCGCCATCTCCGCCACTACACGCGGGCGCTCGAGGCCGGCGGGAAGTACGCGCTCACGGTCTGGCCGTACCACGCGATGCTCGGCGGCATCGGGCACGCCCTGGTGTCGTCGGTCGAGGAGGCGATCTTCTTCCACGCCCTCGCGCGCCGGACGCAGCCGCGCTTCGAGGTGAAGGGCCTGAACCCGCTCACGGAGCACTACTCGATGCTGGGGCCCGAGGTGACGGAGGGGCCGGACGGAGAGCGGATCTCCACGAAGAACGAGGAGCTGCTCGAGCTGCTCCTCTCCTTCGACGCCGTGATCGTCGCGGGGCAGGCGAAGAGCCACTGCGTCGCGTGGACGATCGACGACCTGCTGGCCGGGATCGAGGAGCGCGAGCTCGCGCGGAAGGTCTACCTGCTCGAGGACTGCACGTCGCCGGTGGTGATCCCGGGCGTCGTCGACTACACCGACGACGCCGACCGCGCGTTCGCGCGCTTCGCCGAGGCGGGGATGCACGTCGTGCGCTCGACCGACCCGATCGCGACCTGGCCGGACCTGCGGCTCACGACCGCGGCGTAGCGCCTACTCGACGAGCTCGAGCCGCGGGTTGGGGCGGAGGCGCCGTCCCACCTTCGCCGACGGCCGCCCCTCGGTGGCGACGATGTCGGCCGTGTAGTCGTTCGCGCCCCGGATCAGCGACGAGCCGATGCCGTACGCGTCGACCGGCACCCCCGCCTCCTCGAACGCGACGATCTTCTCCTTCGTGAACCCCCCGGACGCGACGATCCGGACGCGGTCGAACCCCTCGGCGTCGAGCGCCTCCCGCACTTTGCGGACGAGCCGCTCGTTGACGCCCGTGGGCTTGAAGTCGCCGAGCTCGTCCAGGAGCGACTCGTCGACGAGGGTCTCCGACGTGTCGAGCCGCACGCCCCAGAGCCGGTCGCCGAGCGCCCGGGCGACCTCGAGCGCGGTCTCGACCGAGTTGTTGCGGAAGTCGACGAGGACGGTCACGTTGAGGTCCTCGGGCGCCCAGTCGGCGAAGCGGCTGGCCGCCAGCACCGTGTCGCCCCCGTAGGCCGCGATGAGGGAGTGCGGGACCGTGCCGACGCCCTTTCCGCCCCACCACGACGCCTGCTCGTCCGTCGTCACGCCGACGGGCGCGCCGCAGACCCGGCCGGCGAGGTAGGCCGCGTAGCCGTCGCCCGTCTGGACGCGCCAGTGGTCGTGCCGCGCCGGCATGAAGATGATGTGCTTCGGCTTCGCCGCCCGCAGCACCTCGACGACGTTCGTCGTCACCAGCGTGCGGCGCGCGAGCACGCCCAGGTAGAGCGTCTCGAGGTGCGCGAACACCGTGTAGTCGCCCTCGACCGTCATCACCGTCTCCCACGGCTCGATCCGGTCTCCGTCGTAGAGGGCGTGGACCGTGAGCGCGTCCCAGTCGTGGGAGCAGAGCTTGAGGATCGCGATCGCCTCGTCCATCCCGCCGAGCCAGGCGTGACGCTTCTGGAACACCTGCATCAGCACCTGCGGCCGGCGGCCGTCGTGGAGCAGCGTCTCGCGCGTGTGGTTGAAGTACGCGTCGGTGTAGTAGCCGTCCCGCATCTTCTCGACGGGGAGGCCGAAGGTCTCCGGCGCGAGCCGCGTGCGTCGCTCAGCGGTGACGGCCGTCGCCGGCCTCCTCGCCCTGCTCGAGCCGCAGGCACGCATCGAGCGCCGCCTGCGCCACCTCCAGCTGCTCGGGCGAGGGCTCCGCGGTGGCGAACCGCGCCTGGAGCTCGTGCCCCGGCCGCGCGAGCGCGCGGGCCAGCCGCCGCTCGGGGTTGCGCGTCATCCAGCCGAAGAGCTCCACGGACGCTGCCGCCGCGCCGACGGCAGCCGCCGCCCGCGCCGGTCCGCGCATCGCCGCCGGCGCACGCGAGGCGAGGACGTTCCCGATCGCCGTGGTCGCGAGCAGCGGCCCGACGAGGTGCGAGCCGCAGCGCTCGTGCTCCTTCTCGCGCCGCT
>DATHTC010000122.1:0-1516 GCA_035463735.1 Gaiellaceae bacterium
GCGAGGCCGCCGACCTCCTCGCCGGCGATCAGCCGCTTGACGGCGCCGGTCAGGAAGTCCGCTCCCCCGCCGAAGACGTACCCGGTCCGCACGACGAAGTGCTCGGGCAGCGTGTGCCGGACCAGCTCCTCGCCGAGCCACTTGCTCCGCGCGTACACGGACCGCGGGTTCGGCCTGTCGCCCTCGTCGTACGGCGCGCCCTTGTCGCCGTCGAAGACGTAGTCGGTCGAGACGTGCAGCAACGTCGCGCCGGCCTCCCTCACCGCGAGGGCGAGGTTGTGCGGGCCGACGGCGTTGTCGCGGAACGCGCGCTCGGGATCCGCCTCGCACGCGTCGACCTTCGTGAAGGCGGCGAGGTTCAGGACCAGCTCGGGTGCGAGCGGCGCCACCGTCTGCATCACGGCGTGGAAGTCCCCGACGTCGAGCGCGGCGCGGTCGAACGCGTGCACCTCGTGATGCGGCGGCACCCGCGCCAGGAACGCGCGAGCCAGGCCACCGCCCGCACCCGTGACGACGATCCTCATCGCGCCGGTTCCGGCATCGCGGCGCGGACCTCGTCGAGGTGGGCGCGGTACCAGTCGACCGTCATCGCGAGCCCGTCGTCGAACCCGACCCGCGGCCGCCACCCGAGGCCGTGCACACGGTCCGCTCGCACGCCGTACCGGAAGTCGTGGCCGGGCCGGTCCTCGACGAAGGTGATGAGCGAGTCGTCCGCACCCGTCAGCGCGCAGATCCGCAGAGCGAGCTCGAGGTTCGACAGCTCGAAGCCATCACCGATGTTGTAGACGACGCCCGGGTCGCCGCGCTCGAGCACCGCGAGCGCTGCGCTCGCCCACTCGGTCACGTACAGGTATTCGCGACGCTGCTCGCCGCGGCCGTACACGGGGATCGGTCGGCCCTCGAGCGCGGCGAGCGTGTACGTGGGGACCACGCGCTCGAGCTGGCGCGGCCCGAACGCGTTGGTGCCGCGCACGATCGTGACGTCGACGCCGTAGGTCTGCCGGTACGCCTGGCACAGCAGGTCGGCGGCGGCCTTGCTGGCGGCGTACGGGCTTCGCGGCCGCACGGGATCGTCCTCCGCGAACGACCCGCCGTCGATCGGCCCCTGCCCGTACACCTCGTCGGTCGAGACCATGAGCATCCGCTTCCGATGCTCGCGACATGCCTCGAGCACCGTCTGCGTCCCGAGGACGTTCGAGACGACGAACTCGCGCGGGCCGGCGATGCTTCGGTCGACGTGCGCCTCGGCCGCGGCGTGGACCACTACGTCGGCCTCGAGCACGAGCGCGTCGAGCGTCTCGACGTCGTTGACGTCGGCGACGACGAACGCGAACCGGTCGTCGCCCTCGTGGTGCGCCAGGTTCTCGCGACGGCCGCCGATCGAGAGCCGGTCGATCACCGTGACGCGGGCGTCGGCGCGCTCGAGAAGGACGTCCACGAGGTGCGACCCGATGAAGCCGGCACCACCCGTGACCAGCACACTCTCCATGGCGTGGCGAGTCTATCGGCGGCCGGC
>DATHTC010000123.1:0-2245 GCA_035463735.1 Gaiellaceae bacterium
CCACGCGCGCTCGGCCGCCTCGCGCGCCGCCGCCCGCGAGTCGTCCGTCACCGGACGCCGACGCGGATCGGGAACAGCAGGCGGACGCGGTCCCAGCGCGCGATCCGGCAGCCGTCGGTCCGGTCGAAGCGCGTCCACACGCGCCGGCCGCGGTAGCGCCCGCGGACGAGCGCCTCCTGGGGGCCGCCGTAGATCTCGATGCAAGCGAGGTCGGACGGAATGGGCGCGAACGGCTCGTCGAGGCGCGCGAGCTGCCGGCATGCGGCCGCGCGGCGCGGCAGCGTCCCGCCGGCGGGGTCGCAGCGGAGCGTCCAGGTGCGGGCGCCGCCGGCGTCCCGTCCCTGCGGCCAGGCCGTGATCGTCAGCGACGTGGCCCCCGTTCCCGCCGAGGCGCAACCCGGCCCGAACGCGAGGAGCACGACCGCGGCGGCGGCGAGGCGGCGCACGGAGGGAAGGGTACGCTGCCGCCGTGCCGCTGACCGGGAAGCGCATCCTCGTCACCGGCGGCGCGGGCTTCATCGGCACCACGCTCGCGCGCCGGCTCGTCGACGACAACGACATCGTCGCGCTCGACAACCTCCACCGTGACGCGGCCACGGGCACCGATCTGCTCGAGCACCCGCGCTACTCGCTCGTCCACGGCGACGTCCTCGACGCCGAGGCCGTGCGCGCCGCCGCCGAGGGCGCGACGCACGTCGTCCACGCGGCCGCGATCGCCGGCGTCGACACGGTCCTCGAGAGCCCGGTACGGACGATGCGCGTGAACCTGATCGGGACCTACAACGTGCTCGAGGCCGCGATCGCCCTCCCCGGGCTCGAGCGGTTCGTCGACTTCTCGACGAGCGAGGTGTTCGGCACGCACGCGATCAACGTCGAGGAGGGGCACGTGACGACGACCGGCTCCGTCGGCGAGGCGCGCTGGACGTACGCCGTGTCCAAGCTCGCCGGGGAGCACATGGCACACGCCTACCACGACGAGCTCGGGCTGCCGACGGCGACCGTGCGCCCCTTCAACGTCTTCGGGCCCGGACAGATCGGCGGCGGCGCGATCCGCGCGTTCATCGAAGCGGCGCTCGCGGGCCGCGACCTCGAGATCCACGGCGACGGCTCGCAGATCCGCGCGTGGTGCTACGTCGACGACATGGTCGAGGGGCTGCTGCTCGCGCTCGAGCGGCCCGAGGCAGTCGGGCAGACGTTCAACATCGGCAACGCCCGCTCGACGGTGACGATCTACGACCTGGCGCAGCGCGTGAAGCGCCTCACGGGGTGCCCCGGCGAGATCGTGTTCAAGCCGCTCCACTACACCGACGTGGAGATCCGGATCCCGAACGTCCGCAAGGCGCGGGAGCTGCTCGGGTTCGAGGCCCGGGTCGACCTCGACGAGGGGCTCGCGCGCACGATCGCCTGGTATCGAAGCCGCAGGCCGGCGCTGGCTTGACGGACACCGCCGTCGTGAGGCTCGCGCAGCCCGACGTCGGCGCGGAGGAGCTCGCCGAGCTCGCCGCCGTGGTCGACACAGGCCAGCTGACGATGGGGCCGAAGGTGGCCGAGCTCGAGCGGCTGCTCGCGGACGCCTGCGGTACCGCCGACGCCGTCGTCGTCTCCTCCGGGACGGCTGCCCTCCACCTCGCCGTGCTCGCGCTCGGGCTCGGGCCGGGAGACGAGGTGCTCGTCCCCGCCTACACCTTCCCGGCGACCGCGAACGTCGTCGGGCTCGTCGGGGCGCGCCCCGTGCTCGTGGACGTCGACCCGGAGACGATGAACGTCGACCCCGCCGCCGCGCGCGCGGCCGTGACGACGCGGACACGGGCGATCCTCGCCGTGCATCTGTTCGGCCGTCCGGCGCGGCTCGAGGAGCTCCCGGACGTGGCTCTGCTCGAGGACGCTGCCGGCGCTCTCGGCGCGCGGCGTCGGGGACGCCCGTGCGGCAGCCTCGGCGTCCTCGGCTGCCTCAGCTTCCACCCGCGCAAGATCGTCACCACCGGCGAGGGCGGCGCCGTCGTCACGAGCGACGCCGCCGTCGCCGAGGCCGTCCGCTCGCTCCGCCACCACGGCTGGAGCCCCTCCGACCGCTACGACGACATGCCGCGCGGGGCGTTCAACTACCGCCTCCCGGACGTCCTCTGCGCGCTCGGGATCCCGCAGGTGCGCCGGCTGGAGGAGCTGCTGGCGGCGCGCGAGCGGGTCGCGCGCGGCTACGAGGAGCGTCTCCGCGACCTCGACGTCCTCCTGCCGCGCGCCGACG
>DATHTC010000124.1:0-1613 GCA_035463735.1 Gaiellaceae bacterium
GGCGACATCCGCGACGAGGAGCTCGTGCACGACGTCGTCTCCGAGGTCGACGTGATCGTGAACGCCGCCGCCGAGTCGCACGTGGAGAAGTCGATCGAGGAGGGCGCGTCCGAGTTCGTGCAGACGAACGTGCGCGGCACCCAGATCCTGCTCGACGCGATCCGCGAGCAGCCCGTCGAGCGCTTCATCCTCATCTCCTCGAGCGAGGTGTACGGCACCGCCGACTACGCGCCGATGGACGAGGAGCACCCGCTGAAGCCGCGCTCCCCGTACGCCGCCACGAAGGCGGGCGCCGACCGGCTCGCGTACTCGTACTGGACGACGTACGACCTGCCGATCGTGATCGTCCGCCCGTTCAACAACTACGGGCCGCGCCAGCACCCCGAGAAGGTGATCCCGCGCTTCGTCACGCAGGCGCTGCGAGACCACCCGCTGACGATCCACGGTGACGGCCACGCCTCGCGCGACTGGCTCTACGTCGACGACGACGCCGAGGCGATCGAGGCGATCATCGCCACCCCGATCGAGCGGATCGCCGGCGAGGTGCTGAACGTGGCGACGGGGATCGACATCTCGGTGGCGGAGATCGCGGGACTGGTGCTCGATGCGCTCGGGAAGCCGCGCGAGCTCACGACGCACGTGCCGGAGCGGCTCGGCCAGGTCGACCGGCACATCGGCTCGACGGACAAGCTGGCGCGGTTGACCGGCTGGCGCGCCCGCACGAGCTTCGAGGACGGGCTCGAGCGGACGATCGCCTGGTATCGCGACAACGAGGCTTGGTGGAAGGCGATCCTGGACGAGAGCGCCGCCCGCGTCTCCTCGTCCTAGGCGCCGGGCCCGCGCAGCTCGGGCTCCTCGCCGCCGCGCGCGACCGTGGCCTCTACGTGATCGCGGCCGACCGCGATCCCGCCGCCCCCGGCTTCGCGTTCGCCGACCGGCGGGCGATCGTCTCCGCCGAGGACGAGCAGGGGATCGAGCGGCTGGCCGACGCCGAGCGCGTGGACGGGATCGTCGCGCCCGGGATCGACTGGCCCGTCGCGGTGGCGGCACGCGTCGCGGAGCGCCTCGGCCTGCCGCACCCGGTGGACGGCGCGACGGCCGGGCTCGCGACGTCGAAGCTGAAGCAGCGCGAGCGCTTCCGCGAGGCGCGCGTGCCCCAGCCGGCGTGGGAGCTGTGCCACTCAGTGGAGGAGGCGCGCGAGGCGGCGAGGCGGATCGGCCTCCCGGTCGTCGTGAAGGCGCCCGACCGCCAGGGCCAGCGGGGGCTCGGGCTCGTCAGGACGGAGGAGGAGCTGGAGCCGGCGGCGCGCGAGGCGCTCGAGGCGGCGCGGTCGCCGACTGCGATCGTCGAGCGGTACGACCCCGGTCGCGAGGTGACCGTGAACGCCTTCCTCGCCGACGGGCGCTTCCATCCGCTGACGATCACCGACCGCCTCGTCGCCGACCCGCCCGCGTTCGGCGTCGCGCTCGCCCACGTGTGGCCGAGCTCCCTCGAGCCGCCGGTGGTCGGCGCCGCCTGCGACGCCGCCCGCGCGGCCGCCGCGGCGCTCGGGGTCGCGGAGGGGCCGGTGTACGTGCAGGTGCTCGCGGGCGCGAACGGGCCGGAGGTGATC
>DATHTC010000125.1:0-4381 GCA_035463735.1 Gaiellaceae bacterium
GGTCGCGACGACGACGGCGCGGCGCGGAAGGCGCTCCGACGCCCGCAGCTGCGGCGCACGTGGCATCCCGGGGAGGCGCAGCACTTGCTCGACGTCCCACGGCACCACCTCGACGTGGTCGTACCCGCGGCGCCGAAGTGCCCGGCGGGCCGCTTCCGCCCGCACGCGGGCCTCCGCGCTCCGCGCGACCCGGCGCACGACCTGCCCGAGGCGCGACGGCACGTTCGCGACGACGGTGTTGACGCTCACGACGGCCACCCGCGCGGCGCCCCCGATCTGGCCGGGAGCCCCGAGGTCGACCTCCGCGCCCTCCTCGACGAGCCGGGCACCTGCGTAGCGCAGCGTCCGCGCGATCCCGGGGTCGGCGGCGCGAAAACGCGTCGCGTCGACCGGGACGACCGCGGGTAGCCATCCGTACTCGGCGTGGCTGGGGGTGGGCTCGGCGAGCTCGCGCGCCGCCGGCGGCACGGACGACGCGGTCACCGGCGCAGGAGGCCCCGCAGGAACCCGACCCCGAAGGCGACGTGGAAGGTGGCGAACGCCGCCACGACGGCCGGCAGCAGGGACCAGGGCTCCCCCCGCCGGCGGACGCTGTCCGCCCCGAGCGCGACGGCTCCGGCCACGTACGCCGCGGCCTGGAGCGCGAGCAGCCGCCTCGCGGCGGAAGAGCGTGTCGCAAGCGGGACGAGCACCGCGAGCGAGGCGACGAACACGGGCGGCACGAGGCTCCGCACGCTCGCCACCTGCCGGTGCTTCGCCATCACCCGCGGCTTGAAGAAGCCGTAGTTGTAGTACTTGCCCCAGAGCTCGCGGTACGTCCCGACGGGCGTGTAGTTCGCGCGGATCGACGGGTCGAGGACGATCCTCCCGCCTGTCTCCCGGAGGCGGAGGTTGAACTCCTCGTCGTGGTCGGGGCCCATCGCCGCGTCGAACAGCCCGACGTCGCGGAACACCTCGGGCCGGAAGGCGCCGCAGTAGACGGTGTCGACCTCGACGCGCTCGGCGGAGGAGCCCTCCCGCCACCACATGATCCCGCCGAAGGGGCTTGCCATCGCGGCGGCAGCCGCGCGCTCGACGGCCGTCGTCCCCGTCGGGACGACGAGCGCGCCGACGTTCTCCGCCCCCGTCTCCTCGGCGGCGCGCGCCAGCCGCCGGACGTAGTCGGACGGGTAGCTCGACTTCGCGTCGAGCCGGACGATCAGGTCGCCGGTCGCGCGTGCAATGCAGAGGTTGAGGGCGGGAGCGACGAGGCGCTCGGGGTTGGGGAGCACCTGGAGCGGCAACCCCTCCCGCTCCGCCGCGGCCGTGAGGAGCTCGACCGTCCCGTCCGTCGAGCCACCGTCCGCGACGAGGATCTCCAGCTCGCCCTCGAAGTCCTGGCCGGCGATGTCCGCGACCAGGCGCTCCACCTTCCGGGCCTCGTCGAGGAGCGGGACGACGACCGAGACGCGCCCGATCGTGCTCACGCGGCGTTCGAGTTGCGGATCAGCGCCTTCGCGGCGAGGCGTCCCGACGCGTCGAAGCACAGCTCCCACTCGTCGGCGACGGGGCTGCCGAACTCGTCGCGACGCTGGGTTCCGATGATCGGGTAGAGGAGGCACGTGCGGCCGGCGTGGCGGTAGACGACACGCGAGTGGCCGAGGCGACCCTCCACCTCGCGCCGCGTCGACCCCGGCTCGACGGCACGTCCCTGGTCGTCGGTGACGACAGGCGTGTCGAGGTAGGCCTCGCGCGTCTGCAGCTCCGTCGGCGTCGCGCCGGGGCTGGTGGCGTCGACGCGGCCGGCGCAGCCGGTCAGGACGACGAGCGGCAGCGCCGCCACCGGAGCGGCGAGTCGGGCTCGTGCGCGGTTCATCGAGGAGGACCGTGAGGAGCGGTCGTCGCGGCGACGGCTCACGACCTCCTTCCGTAGCCGTAGCCGTAGCCCTCGCCGCGGTCGGCGTCCGTGACGACGACGGACACGTTGGCGCCCAGCCCCTGGAGCGTCCTGCGGACGGCCTCGGCGCTCTGACGCGTCGTCTTCCCCTGCCGGGCGACGACGATCACCATGTCGGAGGTCAGGACGAACGGGAACGCGTCCGCGACCGCGAGCAGCGGCGGCACGTCCACGATCACGTAGTCGCCCTCGTCGGAGAGGGCCGCGACGAGGTCCGCGACGGCGTCGGGGGTCAGCAGCGTCGCCGGGTCGGACGGCAACGTCCCGCTCGGGATGACCGAGAGCCGCCCTCCCGGCTTCTCGGCCGAGGCGATGCCTGCCTCTCCGACCGCGGCGCGCACGCGCCCGAGCTTCGGCACCTCGAGCGGGACCTCGCGCATCGCGGCCTGCAGCGCGACGCCGCGTTCGAGGACGTCGACGAGCCCCACGGACGAGCCCGTCGCGGCGAGGTAGCTGTTCAGCTTGGGCCGCCGCAGGTCGGCCTCGACGCAGACGACGTTCTTCCCTGCGAGGGCGAGACCCACGCCGAGGTTGGCGACGAGCGTGCTCTTGCCCTCCTCCGGCACGGCGCTCGTGACGAGAATCGTCGGCCCGGACGCGCCGGCGGCCGCGAACTCGAGGTTCGCGCGCAGGAGGTGGAGCGCGTCGAGGTCGCCCTCCGCGCCCCGTCGCCGGGACCCCGCCAGGCCTGCGGGCGGGCTGCCGCGCACGCCCTTCGGCAGGGTTCCGATCACCGGGGCGCCGAACCACTCCTCGGCCTCCTGCCGGCTTCGGAGGCGGTTGTCGATGCTGTCGCGGGCGAAGGCGAGCACGAGGCCCAGCACGAGCCCGAGTGCCGCCGCGAAGCCGATGTTCCGGGTCCACTTCGGCGCGACGGGGTCCGGCTCGAGGTGGGCGGGGTCGAAGACCGTCGCGGTGATCGGTGCGCGCACCTCGCCCGTCTCGGTCGTCACCGTGGAGCCGCCGAGCTTCTCGGCCACGAGCGCCGTGAAGACCCGACCGATCTCGTCGAGGGTCGCCACCGCCTGCTCCTGGTCCGGCGAGTCGTAGCTGACCTCGAGCACGGAGCTCTGCGGCTTCGCCGTCACGTTGAGGTCCTCGAGGAGCTCCTCGGGGGTGACGTCGAGGTTCTCGCGTTCGATCACCTGCGTCGCGACGACGTCGCTCGCGAGCAGGTTGCGCATCGTGGTCGCGAAGGGGTCGACGGCGCTCCCGAACTGCGGCTGGAACACCCCGCCGCCCTGTCCGACGACGACCTTCATCGACGCGCGGTAGACGGTCTCCTGGAGGGCGCTGGCGAGCGCGGCAGCCGCGGGTGTGAGCACCGCCACGAGCACGATGAGCCACGCCTGCCGGCGAACGACCGCGAGGTAGTGCGATAGCGAGGAGGCGGTTTCGGACATCGGCTCGGGGCGCAGCCTCCGCATGCTAGTCGCGCCTCCGGGGGGCCGCCGTCCCCCGTCGAGGGCACCCGTATCCTTCGACGCGATGGGGCGCTTCCCGGAGCCGCGCGTCCTGGACGCGTCCCTCCTGCTCGGGCTCGTGTCGGTCGCCGGGTGGGCGGTCTGGGCGTGGCTGGACGGCGGCCATGCCCCGCCGGCGGTCGCACCCGTCGGGATCGTGCTGCTCGGGCTCGTCGTCCTCGGGCTCGTCTACCTCGGACCCGGGCTCCTGCCCGCGTCGCGGGCGCGGACGGCGATGACGGCGGCGCTCGTGGCCTTCGCGCTCTGGAACTTCCTCTCGGTCGCGTGGGCCGACTTCCCGGGCGAGGCGTGGTCGGGGGCGAACAAGGCGGCGGCGTACGTCGCGGGCTTCCTCGTGCTCGCGCTCTGGCGGATCCCGCCCCGGTCGCTGGCGGTGCTCCTCGGAGCCTTCACCCTCGTCACCGCCGTCACGGCGGCGGTCGTGCTGGCACGCGTCGTCGCCTCCGCCGCTCCGGAGGCGTTCTTCGTCGACTCGCGTCTCGGCTCTCCGACCGGCTACGTGAACGGGAACGTCGCCCTCTGGATGGCCGCGCTGTGGCCCGCCCTCCACCTCGGCTCGCGCCGGGACCTGGCTCCCTGGCTGCGGGCGCTCTTCCTCGCCGCCGGGACGCTCCTCGTCGACGTCGCGGTGCTCGGGCAGAGCCGCGCCTGGCTCGCGGTCCTCCCCGTCGCGGTCGTGGTCTTCGTCGCCCTCCAGGCCCAGAGGCTCCGGGCGCTCCTCGCGCTGGCGGTCGTGGGGGGAGCGGCCGCGATCGCCGTCCGGCCGCTGCTCGACGTGTACGACCGAGCCGCGGCAGGCGGGTCGCTCGCCGTTCCGGCCGACGAGGCGGCGCCGTTCGTCGCGCTCGCCGTGGCCGCGGCCGGCGCGGTCGGCGTCGTTTGGGCGCTCGCGGACGCGCGGGTCGCCGTGGCGCCTCGCGTCGCGCGCGCCGTCGGCATCGCGGTCGTGGCCGCGGCGCTC
>DATHTC010000126.1:0-10190 GCA_035463735.1 Gaiellaceae bacterium
GCAGCGCCTCGTCCTGGTTTCGCTCGAGCGCGGACGTGAAGACCGGCGTGATCAGGAGCAGGCCGAGCACGACGCCGGCGTGTCGCGACGCGATCGTCCAGCCGCCGTGGACGACCTGCGCGGAGCGACCGGCGAGCGCGCGCTCGGTGAGGGCGACGAGCGTGAGGCCGATGCCGACGCCGACGAGGAGCTGCGGCGGCAGCGTCCAGCCCCAGCCGGCGCCCGGCAGCAGCGCGAGCGCGACGAGCCCGCCGGCGACGAGGACGACACCGGCGACCGCGCGCACGAGCACGTCGCCCGCCGCGGCCGCGAGGCGGCCGGCGGCGATCGCGGCGAGCGGCATCGCGGTGACGACGAGGCCGGCGGCCGCCGGCGACAGCCGCCAGCCCTCGACGAGCAGCAGCACGAGCAGGAACAGCGCCCCGACGAGCCCGCCCGAGAGCAGGAGCAGCGCGAGGTTTGCCCCCACGTGCGGCCGCCCCGCCGGCGCCGGCAGCGGACGCCACGCAACCCCGCGGACGGCGGCGAGCCCCACGAGCACGAGCGGCGCCTGGAGCAGGAAGATCCACTCCCAGCCGAGCCCCTGCGTGAGGATCCCGCCCGCAGCCGGGCCGAGGGCCGCGCCGACGACGCCCGCGACCGCCCACACGCGCGCCCCGCGCGCGTCGCTCCCCTCGCTCTCCGTCAGCAGGTCGAGCGCGGCCCCGATCACGAACGCGCCGCCCACGGCCTGGACGCAGCGCGCGCCGACGAGCACGCCGAAGCTCGGCGCGAGACCGCAGGCGAGCGACGCCGCAGCGAACACGAGCACGCCCGCGACGAACGCGCGGGCGGGCCGGCGTCGGGCGAGGTACGCGGCCGGCACGGCCACGAGCGCGAGCACGAGGTTGTACGAGATCAGCACCCACGCGACCTCCGTGACCTCGAGGTCGAACCGCACGAGCACGTCGGGGAGCGCGAGCGTGACCACCGACGAATCGGCGAGCGCGAGCCCGATTGCGAGTCCGAGCAGGACCGAGCTGCGACGCACGACCGGACGCTACCCGCCGCGTGCCGGCGAGAGCTCCTGGAGCGCACGCGCCGGGCGGGGGCTGCGGCTGGTACCCTCCGTGGCCGAGGGGCAGTACCCCCAAACGGGCGTCGTCGTCAGTTCGGCCCCGGTCGCGAGCGCGGCCGACGGCCCGGCGGCGCCGGCCGCGTCACCGCGGCGGGAGAGACCTTCGTTGAGACCGAGACGGCCTGACGAAGGGAGTTGACTGCCGATGAACCTCGATCCGTGGATGTGGGCCGCGTTCGGCGTGCTCGTCGTGGCGCTGCTGCTGTTCGACCTGCTCGTGTTCGGCCGGCGCGGCGAGGAGATCTCCTTCCGCCGCGCCGTCGGCTGGAGCATCGGGTGGACCGTGCTCGGGGTGGCGTTCGGCGGCTTCCTGTGGCTGTGGCAGGGCCGCGAGCCGGCGGAGGAGTACCTCGCGGGCTTCCTGATCGAGAAGTCGCTCTCGATCGACAACCTCTTCGTCTTCGCGCTCATCTTCGGCTACTTCGCCGTCCCCGCCGCGTACCAGCGCCGCGTGATCTTCTGGGGGATCGTCGGCGCGATCGTGCTGCGCGGGCTCTTCATCCTCGCCGGCGCGGCCCTGCTCGACGCGTTCCACTTCACGATCTACGTGTTCGGCGGGTTCCTCGTCGTCACCGGCATCCGGATGCTCCGTCACTCAGAGGTGGAGATCCACCCCGAGTCGAACCCCGTGCTGCGGCTGATGCGGCGCGTCGTCCCGCTCACGCCGGAGTACCACGGCGACGCGCTGACCGTGCGCCACGACGGGCGCCGGATGGCGACGCCGATGCTCGCCGCGCTCGTGATGGTCGCGACCTTCGACGTCGTCTTCGCCGTCGACTCGATCCCCGCGATCTTCGCGGTCACGCGCGAGACGTTCATCGTCTACGCGGCGAACGCGTTCTCGCTGCTCGGCCTCTCCGCCTTGTACTTCGTCCTCGCCGGGATGATGGGGCGCTTCCGCTATCTGAACGTCGGGCTCGGCGCCGTGCTCGTCTTCGTCGGAGCGAAGATGGCCCTCTCGGACGTCTACAAGATCCCGATCTACGTCTCCCTCGCGGTGATCGTGCTCACGCTCGCCGTCGCCGTCGGAGCGTCGCTCCTGCGGCCGCCGAAGGAGCCGCCCCTTCCGGAGCCGGAGCCCGAGCGCGAGCTCGAGCCCGAGCCCGAGGCCGCCGCGAGGACTACGATCGCGCCGTGACGACTGCCGCCCCCGACCCGCGCACCGTCCTCGGCGAGCTCGAGGCCTCCGACCGCCTGCTCGTGCAGCAGGTCTTCAAGCCGATCGCGAACGAGTACCGGATCAGCGTCCCCACGCCCGGCTCGACCGACGAGGGGAGGCCGCTCCTCTACGTGAAGCAGAAGAAGATGAAGATCAAGGAGGACATCCGCTTCCGCGTCTCGCCCGACGACGAGGGCCACCTGTTCATGATCAAGTCGAAGTCGGTGTTCGAGTTCCGGGGGCGCCACGAGGTGCTCGACGCGGACGGAGCCGTCATCGGGATGCTCGAGAAGGACTTCCGGCGCTCGCTGCTGCGCAGCCACTGGCACGTCCGCGACGCCGCGGGCGCGGAGGTGCTCGAGGCGCACGAGGCGAGCTGGATCGTCGCGCTGCTCAGGCGCTTCGCCGACGCGGGCCCGGACATCTTCTCTGCGCTGACGTGGCTGCCGTTCAACTTCGTCCTCCTCCGCGACGGCGAGCAGGTGGGCGCGTACCGCCGCGTGCTCGGCAAGTTCCGCGACCGCTACGTGCTCGAGCTTCGCCCTGGGACGGAGGACGTCGACCGGCGGCTGCTCGTCGCCTTCGCGATCGGGCTCGACGCCCTCCAGGACCGCTAGAGGCCTGATGTGAAATGAGCGTGCCCGCGGGGAGGGCATGCACCAAGCAGCGTGGTCGACGCGGACGGTGGCAAGGCTGGGTTGCCTTGCCGCCGGCCGCGGCGGACGCGATGCGCCGCGTGCAGGCCCCCAGCCGCAGGCGCGTTCGATTTCACATCAGGCCTCTTACGGCGCCTCAGCGGCCGTTCGTCGAGAAGTGCTGGTAGTCGGGCGAGCCGGCCCAGCGGCCGCCCCAGCGCCACCCCGCCGCCTCGAACGCATGCACGAGGACGCCGCCGGCGAGCGCCATCCCGGGCCGCGCGCGCCTGCGGTCGACGAAGGGGCGACCGGCAGGCGGCAGCACGCGCCCCCCGACGAGGTACGGGTTCTCGACCGGGCTGACGTCGACCGCGAGGCCGTAGGCGTGCATCGACCATCCGCCCGCGCCGGAGCCGACGGGAGGGCGGCAGTTGAAGGCGGAGGTGTTGTCGGCCGCCATCGACGCGGTGTCGCTGCCGCCGTAGGCCGCCACCGGCCGCATGCGCCGGACCGGGAAGCGGGCCGCGTAGAGGCGACGGAACACCCCCACGACGTCCCCGGCCACGCGCCGGTTGACGACGAGCACGCCGACGCGGCGCCGGCCGTCGAAGCCCCAGTGCGCGACACGCACGGTGCGGAGGTCGCGAGGCGGCACCGGGCAGCCGCTCCGGTACGACCCGCGCAGCTCCGCCCACCGGACGGGCGACACGGAGGCGCCGAACGGCGGCGGCTCCGCGGCGGCGGCCGCGCCGCCGAGGGCGAGAAGGGCCGCGACGGCGAGCGCGGCGAGGCGCATCGGCGCAGACTACTCTGACCGCCGATGCTCCTCGCGTCGCTCCTCGCCGCGGTCGCCGTCGCCTGTCCCGCGAACGTCGCCAACGACCTACGCGCCCAGCCGCGCGCGACGCAGCTGATCACGGTCGAGGCCCCGACGGCGCGGGCGACGCACGCGTCGGTGCGGATCTGGCGGCGCGCGGGCGGCTGCTGGGTCGCGGCGGGCGGGCCCTTCCCCGCGCGGCTCGGGCATGCCGGCGTGTCCGCGAGCCGGCGCGAGGGGGACGGCACCACGCCGGCGGGGACGTTCCGGATCCACCCGACGATGTACGGCAACGAGCCGAACCCCGGCGTGCGCTTTCGCTACGTCCGCGTCCGCTGCGGGGACTGGTGGAACGAGGACCCGGCCTCGCCGACGTACAACACGTTCCGGCGCCTCCCCTGCGGCGCGCCGCCGCCGTTCCGCACGGAGGAGGGGATGTGGCGGAACAAGCGGGCGTACCCGTACCTGGCCGTGGTCGAGTTCAACATGCGCCCGAGGGTCCCCGGCCGCGGCTCGGGGATCTTCCTCCACGCGCAGACCGGCGGCCCGACGCGGGGCTGCATCAGCCTCCGCAAGGGCGAGCTCCGCCGCGTGCTGCGCTGGCTGCGGCCCAGCGCGTCCCCGCACATCGCGATCGGGACGCCCTCGATGCTGCGCGGCTAGCACCCGCGCGGCCGAGAGTGTCCTCCGCGGCGGCGGCGGGTACAGCAGCGCGAATGGCGGGAGGCGACGGGCACGGCGAGAGCACCGCGGCGATCCTCGCGGCGTTCACGGCGAACATCGGGATCGCGATCGCGAAGTTCGTCGGCTTCCTCGTCACGGGGTCGTCGTCGCTCCTCGCGGAGTCCGTCCACTCGGTCGCGGACGCCGGCAACCAGGGGCTGCTCGCCCTCGGCGGCTACCGGGCGCGCCGGCCCCCGAGCCCCCTCCACCCGTTCGGCTACGGGCGGTCGCGGTACTTCTACGCGTTCATCGTCGCGGTGGTGCTGTTCTCGCTCGGCGGGCTGTTCGCGATCTACGAGGGCTGGCACAAGGTCACCGACCCGCACGAGATCAGCTCCCCCGCCGTCGCGTTCGGGATCCTGGGCGTGGCGATCGCGCTCGAGGCGTTCGCGCTACGGACGGCGATGCGGCACGCGCGCAGGCCGAAGGGGAAGCGCAGCTGGATCCGCTACATCCGCACCTCGCGGAGCCCCGAGCTGCCCGTGCTGCTGCTCGAGGACTCGGCTGCGCTCGTCGGGCTCGTCTTCGCGACGCTCGGGATCGCGCTCTCGCTTCTCACCGGCAACCCCGTGTGGGACGGCGTCGGCACGCTCGCGATCGGCGGCCTGCTCGTCGTGGTCGCGATCGTGCTCGCGCTGGAGATGCACAGCCTGCTGCTCGGAGAGGCAGCCGATCCCGCGACGCTCGCCCGGATCGAGGCGGCGATCGCGGACGGCCCGGAGGTGCGGAGCCTGATCCACGTGCTGACGCAGCACATCGGCCCCGAGGAGCTGCTCGTCGCGGCGAAGGTCGAGTTCGACCCGAACCTGACGACCGCGGGGCTCGCAACGGCGATCGACGCCGCCGAGGCGCGGATCCGCGAGAGCGTGCCGATCGCGAAGGTCCTCTACCTCGAGCCGGACCTCGTCGCCGCCCGGCCGGCCCCCGCGACCGTCGCCGACTCGTAGCATGCAGCCATGTGCCGGAACATCCACGTGCTCTACAACTTCAGCCCCACCGCCACCGACGAGGAGGTGCGGGCGGCCGCGCTCCAGTACGTGCGCAAGGTGAGCGGCTTCAACAAGCCGTCGCGCGCCAACGAGGAGGCCTTTGCCCGGGCCGTCGACGAGGTCGAGGCGGCGACGCGCCGCCTGCTCGACTCGCTCGTGACCTCGGCGCCGCCGAGGGACCGCGAGGTCGAGGCGGCGCGCAAGCGCGAGCGGGCTGCGAAGCGCTTCGCGACCACCGCAGCCTGAGCCGCGGCTAGCGAAGGAGCGCCAGCGCCTCGTCGCCGAGGTCGAGGAGGACGCGCGCCAGCGCCGCCCCGGCGGCGAGGACCGCTGCCGCTTCCTGCCCGCGCGCAGCGTCGTCGGCGACGTCGAGGCGGAGGATCGAGAACGCCCGCAGCCCGCACGAGGCCGTGAACGCCAGCCGGACGTCGCGCTCGGCGCCGTCCCAGCCCGCGTCGCGCAGGCCGGCGAGGTAGCCGTCGTACAGGGTCGCGGCGAGCGCCGCGGCGTCCGCAGCCGGCGCCTCCCCGGACGCGACCGTCCCCACGAGCGTCGAGGTGATCTCCTCGCCCGGCGCCGCCAGGCCGAGCTGCCCCCAGTCGATCGCCACCACGCGGCCCGGGGCGTCCCCCCTGCGGAGGAAGAGGTTGCGGCGATGCGCGTCGAGATGCGAGCACGTCCGCGGCAGCGACTCCACGGCGGCGAGCAGCGCCTCCCGCTCGCGCCAGAGCGCGGCGAGGCGCTCGCGGAGCGCGGCGGGGTACGCCTCGCGCACGAGCGCGTGCTCCCACACCGGCCCGGGCGCGAGCGCGCGCGCGAAGTGGAGCGGCGTCACGTACTCGACCCAGATCCGGAGCCAGCCCCGGCCGAGCCACTCGTGCTCGGGGACGCCGCGGACGAGGAAGCCGCCGTTGAACGCGCCGAGGGCCCGCGCGACGAGCTCCCACCGCCGCAGCGGCCACTCGCCCGTCGCGCCGCCGCCGAGATCCTCGAGCCACAGCCAGCCCGTGTCGTCGCCGCCGCGGCTGCCGCCGTGGCACGCCGCGGCGACGAGCTGGCCGTCGAGCGCTGGCAGGAAGCCGCTCTCGTAGGCGAGCAGCTCCCGGTCCCAGCGGAGGGCGGCGCGATGCGCGCGGCCGAGCGCGTCGACCGCCGGCCCGAGCTCCTCGTCGGGCGACCGCGTCACCTTCAGGATCAGCGACCAGCCGCGTGCGCCCTCGTGCGTCTCGGCCGTGCCGGCGAAGCGGTAGACGCCGCCGGAGGCCGGGTTCAGGAAGTCGTACGCGACGGCCTCGTGGCGCCACGCGGTCACGCGCGCGGCCGGGTCGTCGAGCACGCTGCGGACGGGGCCTTCCAGCTCGCCTCGGCCGATCCGGGCGACGCGGCCGCCGAGCGCGCCGCGGTGGTCGAGCGGCTCGCCGGCGTCCGTCGTCACCCGCGGACTCTACGGGGCGCCCCGGCGGCGGCCAAGCGCGTCAGCGCCGGATCCGGCGCCCGCGCGGCGGCGGCGTGCTCGTCACGTGCCACCCCTTGCAGGGCGCGCAGCGGTAGGCCTTCTTGTAGACGATCCCGTCGTACTGCCCGGCCATGCGGAGGATCGCCCGCCGCGCCTCCGCGAGCGTCGCGTACCGCTTCTTCGTGCAGGCCCTCGCCACTGCCGCCGCGACCGAGTGCCGCCCAGCTAGCCGTTGATGAGGCTGAGCATGCGGAACATCGGCAGGTACATGGCGATGATGATCACGCCCACCATCAGGCCGACCAGCAGCATCATGATCGGCTCGACGATCGAGGTGAGCGACTGGATCGAGGCGTCGACCTCGTCCTCGTAGAAGTCGGCGATCTTCCCCAGCATCTTCTCGAGCTCGCCCGTCTCCTCGCCGATCTTCACCATCTGCGAGACCATCGGCGGGAACACCGGGTTGTCGACGAGCGGCTGCGCGATCGGGACGCCCTCGTGCACCTTCGCCCGCACCTCGACGAGCGCCGTCTCGACCACCCAGTTGCCCGACGTCTGGGCGGTGATCTCGAGCGCCTTGATGATGTCCACGCCGGCGGCGACGAGCGTCGAGAGCGTCCGCGAGAAGCGCGCCATCGTCACCTTCAGCACCACCTGGCCGATGCGCATGGGGATGCGCAGCTTCATCCGGTCCCACACGCGGCGCCCCGGTTCGCTGCGCTTGTACTTCCGGATCCCGAAGATCGCGAGCCCGAGCGCCGGGAACACGACGTAGAAGCGGGAGCGGAGGAAGTCCGACGCGTTCACGACCCACTGCGTGAGCGTCGGGAGCTGCCCGCCGAGCTGGTCGAAGATGTTGACGAAGACCGGGACGAGGAACATGAGCATCCCGATCAGGACGAGCGTGGCGAACACGAGCACGACCGTCGGGTAGATCATGGCGCCCTTCACGCGCCGCCTGATCTGCGTCTCCTTCTCGATCTGGAAGGCGACGCGGTCGAGCACCTGGTCGAGGATCCCCGCGGCCTCCCCCGCCTCGACCATCGAGACGTAGAGACGGTTGAACACCTTCGGGTGCCGCGCCATCGCCTGCGACAGCAGCAGCCCGCCCTCGACGTCGGCACGCAACTCGGACACGACCGCCGCCAGGTACTTGTCGTCGGTCTGCTCCTCGAGGATGACGAGCGCCGAGACGACGTTGAGACCGGCCTCGATCATCGTCGCGAACTGGCGCGAGAAGACCTGGAGCGACTTCGGCTTGATCTTCTTGAAGGCCGTGCGGACGCTCTCCTCCCCGGCGGACGGCTTCTCCTTCAGGTGCTGGGCGAGGAGGCCGCGGATGCGGAGCTGCTCGCGCGCGGCCTCGAGGTTCGGCGCGTGCAGCTCGCCGTCGAGCTCGAGCCCGTCGGCGTTGATCGCGGTGTAGGCGAACGCGGCCACGATCGAGCTAGATGCCGGTCGAGAGGTCGAACGTCGACTGGGCGCGGACGAGCGCCTTCGACAGGTCGGTGCCGTCGCGCACGACGACGGTGACGACCTTCACGGGGCGGCTCGCGGCCGACTGCGACTGCTCGACGACGTACGTGTCGACGCGGTACTCGCGGCCGTCGGGGCTGGCGGCGCCGGACACCGACTGGATCGGCTTGCACTCGACCGGGAACGTCGTCCCCGCGCACGAGGCCACCGCGACCATCGTCGAGCCGGGGTAGCCGCGGGCCGGGTCGTCGCGGTAGGTCGCGTCGCCGTCGGCCGTCGCGACGTCGTGGAGGCCGATCGCGTCGTAGCGGAGCGCGCGGAACAGCTCCATCTGCGCATCCGCGAGCGCGGAGGCGGTCGAGAGCTTGCTGGCGCGCTGGAGCGCGAACGCGCCCGAGTTCAGCGCGGCGATCGTCGCGAGGATGCCGATGTTCAGCACGACCAGGGCGATCAGGAGCTCCATCAGCCCGAAGCCGGCCTCGTCTCTCCGCAGGCGGTCCACCACGGTTCGTCTATCGGCAGCTGCGCGGCGGGCGTTGAGCCCCCCGCTCAGGAGACCTCGACCAGGCGGAGCTCGTAGCTCGTGCCGTCCGCCGTGTTCTGGAGCACGAGCGTCCGCCCGAGCCGCAGCGTCGCCGTGGCCTCCCCGGACGCGTACGAGCCGCCGGCGATCGCCACCTGCGCGGTCGTGGCGGTGACCTTCACGAGGCGGAAGAGCGGCGCCGCAGTGGGGAAGGCTGTCCCGACCGCGACCGTCTCCTCGAGGTCGTTCACCGCGATCGTCGCGGTGCCGCGCCCGGTCTCGGTGACCGGCGGCGCTGCGCCGCTGCCGGCGGAGGGCTGCACGCCGCCGCCGGCGGCCGCGGACGGCGCCTGCGCGGCCGGCGTGTCCTCGTCGTCGGACGACACCGGAGCGTCGCCGCCGCCGCTCGCCGGCGCGGCGGCGCTGCGGTCGATCTGCTGGACGAACGGATCCTTGCTGGCGAACCGCGTGAACGAGACGAGCTGCCCGGCCGTGGGCTCCGGGGCGGCGTCGGGTGCGCGACCCGTCTCGCCGCCTCCGCCGGCCGCTGCGGGCGCGGGCGTCGTGGCCGCGGGCGTCGTCGCGGCGGTCGTGGCGGGAGGCGGCGCCGCCGCCGTCTCGTCCGCGCCGTTCAGCAGCTTCATCGTCCGCGGCGCCTGGAAGGCGACGATCGCCAGCAGGAGCACCCCGCCGACGATCGCGATCTTCTTCTGGCGGGCCTCCTTGACCTTCTGCATGTCGATCCTGCGGCGGGCCACGGCTACGACGCTCCGTTCGCGGAGGAAGCGGTGGCGGGGTCCGGGGTCGACGTGGCGGGCGTGGTCGTCGCGGGAGCCGTCGTCGCGGGCGTCGTCGCGGCCGGGGCGGGCGCGGCGGCGGCCGCGGGCGCGGTGCCGTAGACGAAGGCGTTCACCTGGAGCGTGGCGCGGATGTGCGGGAAGCGCCGCTGGCTCTCGCTGAACGAGACGGAGTCGACGTTGAACAGCCGACCGCTCGCGGCCAGCTCGCCGTCGTGCACCTGCACGAGGCTGCGGAGGCGGAAGAGGAAGTCCGAGAGGCTGTAGAAGTTGCCCTCGAAGAGGAGCGTCACCGGCACGACCTGGTACGCGCCGACGGTCGCCGCGCCGGCAGGGCTGATCGACTCGAACTCGATCCCCGTCTCCGTGGCGACGCGGTTCAGCTCCAGCACGATCCCGGACATGTCGATCGTGTCCGGCATCGCGCGGGCGAGCCGGAAGAGGGCGCCGGCCTCGACCGGCGGCGCGGGGTCGCGTCTCGACGCGATCTGCGCCTGC
>DATHTC010000127.1:0-13735 GCA_035463735.1 Gaiellaceae bacterium
AGATGCGCGGTCGTGGCTGTCGCTCCTGACCGCCGCCGCCTGCGGGCGGCGGAGCCGCCCTCCGGCGTCGCCTCGCGCCGCTGGCCGCCCTCCACTCGGGGGGCCGTGCGTCCGCACTGTCCCCCCTCGCTGCGGGACGCCCGGCGACGCGTCAGGAGCCCCGGGGTCACGCCGCCTCGGCGAGCATCACGCCGCGGATCCACGCCGTCTCCGCGCGCGTCGTCCGCCGGAAGCCAAGCCGCTCCTGCGTCATCGGCCCGTGGCCGGTGACGACGTGCCGCAGCTCGTCCCAGTCCGGCTCCGTGTAGTCCCAGACGCCCGTCTCCTCGTCCTTCCGCAGCTTCGGGTCGGGCACCGTCAGGCCGAGCTCCCAGATCTGTGGCACGTAGCCGTCGAGGAACTGCTGGCGCGCCTCCTCGTTCGCCTGCGACTTGATCCGCCAGATCACCATCGGGTCCTCGTCAGCCGGGATCGGGTTGCCGTGGAAGTGCATCAGCGGGCCCCACCAGCGATTCAGCGCCTCCTGCACGAGCTCGCGCTGCTCGTCGGTGCCGTTCACCAGCGTGAGCACGACGTCGCGGCCGTGGAGGATGTGGAACGACTCCTCCCAGCAGATCTTCTTCATGATCCGCGCGTACGGCGCGTACGAGCACTTGAGCAGCGCCTTCTGGGAGATGATCGCCGCGGCGTCCACCAGCCACGCGATCACGCCCACGTCGCCCCAGGTTCTCGTCGGGTAGTGGAACACGTTGTGGAACTTCGCCTTGCCCGAGACGAGGTCCTCGAGGCACTGCTCGCGCGGCTTGCCGAGGTCCTCGACGACGCGGTAGATCAGCTGCGCGTGGCCGACCTCGTCCTGCACCTTCGCGGTGAGCGCGAGCTTCCGCTGCAGCGTCGGCGCGCGGAGAATCCACTCGCGCTCGGGCAGCACGCCCATCAGCTCCGAGTTGCCGTGCATCTCGATGAACTTGATCAGCTTCGCGCGGTACTCGTCCGGCATCCAGTCGGTCGTCTCGACCTGGCCGCCGCCCTGCACGTACTCGAGGAACTCCTGCGTTCTCGCGTCCACGTCGCCTCCTGACCGAACGATCGTTAGCATCGATGGTATCGCCACGCGACGCGACGAGCTAACACGCCAGGCCGCACGCCTCTTCGCCGAGCGCGGCTACCACGGCACGTCCGTCGACCAGCTCGCGAAGGCGATGGGCGTGCAGAAGGGCTCCCTCTACGCGCACATGGCGTCGAAGCAGGAGCTCCTGCACGCGACGATGCGCGAGGGCGCGGACGCCTTCCACGGTGCGCTCGACGCGATCGACGAGCGGCTGCCCCCGACGGAGCGGATCCGCCTCGCGCTGCGCGCCCATCTCCGCGTCGTCGCCGACCAGCTCGACGTCGCAACCGTGTTCGTCCGCGAGTGGCGCTACCTCGAGGACGAGCGGCGCGACGAGATCGTCGCCGAGCGGCGCCGCTACGAGGAGCGGTTCCGGGCGCTCTTCCGCGAGGGGCGCGAGCTCGGTGAGCTGCGCACCGACCTCGACGAGGCCGCGGCGGCGCTGCTTGCGCTGTCCGCGCTGAACTGGGCGTACACGTGGCTGACGCCGGGCCGCGACACGGACGAGCTCGCCGACCGGTTCTACGCGCTCTTGCTGGACGGGATGCGCGGGTACTCGACGCCCGGGTGACCGGCGGCTCAGACCGTGAGCTCGATGCGGTTGCCGTCGGGGTCGAGCACGACCGACTCGTAGTACCCGTCGCCGGTCCGCCGCGGGCCGTCCAGGACGCGGTGACCGGCGCGCGCGAGCTCGGCCGTCAGCTCGTCGACGCGCGCCTCCGAGCCGAGCGAGACGGCGACGTGCGCCCATCCCGTCCGCTGCTCCGGCGCGGCGCCGGACGGGATCGCCGCGAGCTGCATCAGCTCGAGCCGCGTGCCGTCGCCGACGGTGAGGAAGTACGAGGCGAATCCGGACGTGGGGTTCTCGTACCGCTCCCCGGCTCGGGCGCCGAGGTAGCGCTCCCAGAAGGCGCGGGCGCGCTCGAGGTCGTGCGTCCACAGGGCGACGTGCTCGATCCGTGGCATCGTCCGGCACCGTGCCGCGCACCGTCCTGATCGTCAACCCGTTCGCGAGCCGCGTCGACGAGGACCGGATCGCGTGGGTGGCGGACGTGCTCGGCCGCCCGGAGGTCGTGCGCACCGAGGGGCCCGGGCACGCGGCGGAGCTCGTCAGGGAGGCCGAGGCGCACGCCGAGGCGATCTACGTCTTCGCCGGCGACGGGGGCTTCAACGAGGCCCTGAACGGGACGACGGGCGCCGTGCCGCTCGGCTTCGTCCCGGGCGGCCACACGAACGTGCTCTCGCGCGCGCTCGGCATCCCGCGCGACCCGATCGCGGCCGCCCTCGCGCTCGCGTCCGCCCGCCCGCGGCGGATCTCCCTCGGCCGCGTGAACGGGCGCCGCTTCGGCTTCAGTGCGGGTCTCGGCCTCGACGCCGAGCTCGTTCGGCGCGTCGACGCGCTCGGCCGCGACGCCTCCGGCCGGCGGGCCGGCGACCTGCGCTTCGCGCTCACGGCACTGCGCGTGCTCGCCGAGCGACGCCTGCGGTTCGACCCGGCGCTCGAGGTCGAGGGGCACGGCCGCGTGGCGTTCCTCCTCGTCGCCAACTGCGACCCGTACACGTACGCGGGGCTCCTCCCGCTCCGGCTCGCGCCCGCGGCGCGGTTCGAGGCGGGGCTCGACGCCGTCGGCCCGCGCTCGTTCCGGCTGCGCCACGTGCCCGGCGCGCTCGTCTACCTGGCAGTGCAGCGGCCGGCGCTGCCCCTGCTCTCGCTCCACGACGTCGACCGCCTCGCCGTTCGCTGCGAGGGGACGACGCCGCTGCAGGTCGACGGCGAGGACCTCGGCGACGTCGGCGAGGCGGCGTTCGAGGCGGAGCGCGGCGCCGCGGTCGTGCTCGTTCCTTAACGGGCGCGCAACTATTCCGTCCTGGACTATTCCGGAGCGGACTAGCAAGCTGTCGGCATGCCCGTCGAGGCAGGCGCACCACCTCGCACGTTGACCACGACCGAAGCGGCCGTGCTCGCACTGCTGGCGCTCGAGGGCGAGCGCTCCGGCTACGACCTGCTGAAGCTCGTCTCGCGCGCGATCGGCCACGTCTGGGCACCGGCCCGGAGCCGCCTGTATGCCGTCCTCCCGCGGCTCGTCGCCGACGGCCTCGCCTCCAGCCGCGAGGTCGTGCAGCGCGGCCGGCCCGACAAGGTGCTGTACCGGCTCGAGCCCGCGGGGCGGGAGGTGCTGGAGGCCTGGCTGGCGGAGGTCGTGCCGGGCGACGCCGCCGCGATCCAGCTGAAGGTGTTCGTGGGCGGGCTGGTGCCGCGCGAGACGGTCGTCGCGCAGGTGGAGCAGTACCGGCGCGACGCGGAGGCGCGGCTCGCGGCGCTGCGCCGCATCGACGCCACGAACTCGCGCACCGGCAACGATCGCTTCCACGGCTACCTGATCGACCTCGGGCTCGCCGGCGCCCAGACGTCCATCGGCTGGGCCGACGCCGTGCTCGCCGACCTGCGCGGGCGGCCGTGACCCGGTCACTCCTCGTCGCGCATGGAGGAGCTCCATCCGGGGTTGCGGGCCGGCTCGGCGGCGCGCGTGGCGCTCCGGGCGGAGGCAGATGCGCTGGGTCGCCGAACCAGTGGGGCGACTCGTCGCCGGTCGAGCTGCCGGCGGTCGGCCTGACGGTGCACGTGGCGGTGCAGGACATTCAGGTCGTACCGGCCGACATGCGTCGGGCGGTGATGCCGGACCTGCCGGTCGACGCGACCGCGGCCGACTTCTTCGCGGGGCGCGACCCGGTCTTGGCGCGGGCCCTGCGGTGAGGGCGTGCCGCGGCGCCCTCGTCGCCTCGCTGCTCGCGCTCTGGCTCGTCGGTGGGGCGTGCGGCGGCTCCGGCCGGGCGACCGGAGAGCCGGCCGGGCCGACGGACGTCGACGCGCTCCTGGCGCACGTCGAGCGCGCGCACCCGGATCCGTGGCACGACGTCTCGCGCGCATCGTTCGCGGCGGCCGCCGGACGCCTCGAGGCTCGGCTCCCGGCGCTCGGTCCCGACGGGACGCTCGTCGAGCTGATGCGGCTCGCCGCGCTGCTCGGCGCGCGCGACGGCCACTCCGGGATCTTCCCGCTCGACACGCAGCACCGCCGGGCACTCCACCTGTACCCGCTGCGTCTCTTCGGGTTCGACGACGGCCTCCGCGTCGTCGGCGGCGACCCCTCGCTCGTCGGCCTCCGGCTCGTCGCGATCGGCGACGACGTCCCGGTCCAGCGCGCGCTCGTGTCGGTGCGGCCGCTCGTGCCGGCGGACAACGCGTGGAGCCGCCGCGCGCGGGAGGCGCAGTGGCTCGTCGTCGCCGAGGTGCTCCACGGCCTCGGCTTGACGGCGTCGGCGGGGCCTGCTGCGTTCACGTTCGAGCGGGACGACGGGACGCAGGTCGAGCGCACGCTGGCGGCGGTGCCCGCGGCGCGCTGGGCGGCCGCGAACGGGGATCTCTGGCACCCGATGATCCCGCAGGGCCTCCCGCGGCGGGCGAGGCCGGCCTTCCTCGCCCGGCGCAACGCGCCCGAGTGGACGGCGCGGCTCGACCGGGGGCGGGCCGTCTACGTCGCGTACAACCGGACGCTCGGGTGGAGCGGAGAGCTCGCGGACCGCGTCCGCCGGCTCGCGCGCTCGCGTGCCGTTCGCGGGATCGTGCTCGACCTCCGGCACAACCCCGGCGGCGAGAACGCCGCGTATGAACCGCTGCTGGACGCGCTCGTCGCGCTGGCCCGGCGCGAGCGCATCGTCGTCCTCACGTCGCGCACGACCTTCTCGGCGGCTGCGAACCTGCTCGCCGACCTCGAGGCGCGTGTCCGCGTGACGATCGTCGGCGAGCCGAGCGGCGGCAGCCCCAACCTCGTCGGGGACCCGTCGCCGCTCCGCCTCGAGCGCACCGGGTGGACCGTGAACGTCGGCACCGTCTGGTGGCAGAAGAGCCGGCGCGGTCCCGGCGACCCGCGGCTCGCGTTCGAGCCGGACGTGCGGGTGCCGCTGCGGTGGGCCGACCTCGCCGCCGGCCGAGACCGCGCGCTCGCGGCGGCGCTCCGCGTGGCGACGCGCTAGGCCGCCCGCGCCCTGGGGTAGAGTCACGCCCGCGATGGCGCAGGTGCTTCCGGCCGAGCGCGAGCTCCGGCGCGTGATCGGTGACGGCGAGGGGACGCCGGATCGCGAGGTCGACGGGCTCACGGAGCAGGACCTCCTCGAGCTGCACCGGTCGATGGTGCTGCTGCGGACGTACGACGAGCGCTCCGTCGTGTACCACCGCCAGGGGCGGATCGGGACGTATGCGATCTTCTGGAACCACGAGGCGATGCAGGCCGGCTCGGCGTACGCCCTCGACGACGACGACTGGATCTTCCCGAGCTACCGCGAGTCGGCGATCGGGCTCCTGCGCGGGATGCCGGCCGCGACGATCCTCTCCTGGTGGCGTGGCCATCCCGCGGGCTGGTGGAACCCGGCCGACTACAACGTCGCCTCGATCTGCGTTCCGATCGGCACGCACGTCCCGCACGCGGCGGGCCTCGCCTGGGGGAAGCGCCTGCGCGGGGAGCAGGCGGTCGCGATCGCGTACTTCGGCGACGGGGCGACGTCCGAGGGCTCGTTCCACGAGGGCGCGAACTTCGCCGGCGTGATGCGCGCACCGCTCGTCCTCTTCTGCAACAACAACAGCTGGGCGATCTCGACGCCCGTCTCGGCGCAGACGCGGGCGGAGGCGCTCGTGGACAAGGCAGTCGGGTACGGGATGCCGGGCATCCGCGTCGACGGCGGCGACGTGCTCGCCGTCTACGAGGCGACGCGCGAGGCGGTCGAGCGTGCGCGGGCGGGGGAGGGGCCGACGTTCGTCGAGGCCCTGTCCTACCGCGCGGCGCCGCACGCCACCGCCGACGACCCGAAGGCGTACATCGACCTCGAGCGCGTCGAGGAGGAGCGCCGGAACGAGTGCCTCGGCCGCTACGAGGGGTACCTCCGGCGCCTCGGCGTGCTGAGCGACGAGCGGGCGCAGGCCGTGCGGGACGAGGCGGCGGAGCTCATGCGCGCGGGCATCGCCGCCGCCGAGGGCGAGCCCGAGCCCGACGTCGCACTCCTGTTCGAGCACGCGTACGCCGAGCCGCCGAAGTCGTTCGCCGCCGACCTCGCCGAGCTGCGCCGGATCCTCGGGGGCGGGGTTGGCTGAGCTGTTGTTGGTGGAGGCGGTGAACGACGCGCTCCACACGGAGATGGCGCGCGACGACGACGTCCTCGTGATGGGCGAGGACGTCGGGCAGGCGGGCGGCGTCTTCCGGGCGACGGCCGGGCTGCGCGACCGCTTCGGCGCCGACCGCTGCGTCGACACGCCGCTCGCGGAGGCCGGGATCCTCGGCACGGCGGTCGGGCTCTGCATGGCCGGGTGGCGGCCGGTCTGCGAGATGCAGTACGACGCCTTCTCGTACCCGTGCCTCGACCAGCTGATCACGCACGTCGGCCGCTACCGGTGGCGCACGGGCGGCGCGATGGCGTTCCCGCTCGTCGTGCGGATGCCGTACGGCGGGGGCGTGCGGGCGCCGGAGCTGCACGACGACTCGCCCGAGGCGTACTACGCGCACACGCCGGGCGTGAAGGTGGCGATCCCGGCCACTCCGGCCGATGCGAAGGGGCTGCTCGCGGCCGCCATCCGAGACCCGGACCCCGTCGTGATCCTCGAGCCGAAGCTCGTCTACCGCACCGCGCGCGGCGAGGTGCCGGAGGGTGAGCACGTCGTCCCCCTCGGGCTGGCGCGCGTCGCGCGGGCGGGCGAGGACGTGACGCTCGTCGCCTACGGCGCAATGGTCGGCGTCGCCGAGCAAGCCGCCGAGGCGCTGGCAGACCGCGCCTCCGCGGAGGTGCTCGACCTCCGCTCGCTGAAGCCGCTCGACGAGGAGTCGCTGCTCGCGTCCGTGGCCAAGACCGGGCGGTGCGTGATCGTCCAGGAGGCGCCGCGGACGGCCGGGTACGCGGCCGAGGTCGCCGCGGTGCTCGCGGAGAAGGCGATGCTGGACCTGCGCGCGCCGGTGCTGCGGGTGACGGGCTACGACGTGCCGTACCCGTACTGGAAGATCGAGGACGCCTACATGCCCTCGGTCGAGCGCGTGGTCGATGCCGCGACGCGCCTGCTCGCGTTTTGATCCACGAGCTGCCGCTCGAGCAGCGGACGCTCCACGGCTACTTCTCGTGCGAGCTCGAGCCGGCGCTCGCCGTCGAGCCGGGCGACTCCCTGCGCTTCTCGGTGCCCGACGCGGGCTGGACGCTGGCGTCCGGGGAGCAGTTCGTCTCGCGCGACGCGTCGCTCCACACGGGGCACGCGCTCGCAGGGCCGATCGAGATCCGCGGCGCTCGAGCGGGCCAGACCCTCGTCGTCCGAACGGACGAGGTCGTGCCCGGACCGCGCGGCGTGACCCCGACCAACGGCGAGGCGCTTGCGTGGGAGCTCGGCGACGGCATCGGCCGGGCGCTCGGACGCGAGGTGGCGCTCGCGCCGTTCCTCGGCGTCCTCGGCATGCCGCCGCCGGAACCGGGGATCCACCCGACCCGCCCCCCGCGCCGCTGGGGCGGGAACATCGACTGCAAGGAGCTCGTCGCCGGGACGACGCTGTACCTGCCGATCCCGGTCGCCGGCGCGCTCTTTTCCGCGGGCGACGGCCACGCCGCGCAGGGGGACGGCGAGGTCTGCGGGAGCGCGATCGAGACGCCGGTGACGGCGCAGGTCACGCTCGGCCTGCGTGACGACCTGTCGCTCGAGTGGCCGGCGGCGCGGCTCGAGCGCGCCTGGCTCACGTTCGGCTTCGACGAGCACCTCGGTCGCGCCGCCCGGATCGCCGTCGACGGGATGCTCGGCCTGCTGGAGCGCGAGCACGGTCTCACGGGGGCGGAGGCGCTCGCGCTCGCGAGCGTCGTCGTCGACCTCCGCGTGACGCAGGTCGTGAACCACGCAGTGGGCGTGCACGCGGTGCTCCGCGACGACGCCTGGCGGTGAGCGACCGCCTCCGGCTCTGGCTCGAGCGCGGCGAGTCGGGGTACTGGCTCCGCGACGCCGCCTCGGGCGACCCGGTCCGGTGGCGGGACGAGCGGCTGCTCGTGGTCGCGGTCGCCGGCGCCTCGTACCGGCTCGACGCGCTCGCGGATCCCGCCTTCGCCCCCGGGTCGCCGCTCGCGCTCGTGCCCGAGCCGGAGAACGAGCACGACCCGAACGCGATCGGGATCTGGGACGCGGAACGGCGGCTGCAGGCGGGCTACGTGCCGGCAGCGGAGACGGGACGCGTGCCGCCGGGGGCGCAGGCGCTCTCGCTGTGGGAGTTCCGGGACGACGAGGGGCGGCGGGTCGGCCTCCGGGTGCTGATCGCGCCTGCGGACGCCTGGATCGGGCGGCCGCGCGCCTGACGCGGGCGCACGCCGTCGTCCCGCTCAGGTCGCCCGCGCGAAGAGCGCGGCGCGGTCGAGCGCGGCCGAGGCCATCTGCGCGACGTGCACCACGAGCGCCTCGTGGAGCTCCGACATCCCGGCGGAGCCTGCGCTCCAGAGCGCGATCCGCCCGAGCGTCGAGCCGTCGAGGGACGTCAGCTGGACGACGAGGTCGGGCTCGGACGCCGCAGGACCCGGTACGTCGGCCTCGGAGACGGCCGCGACGCGCCCAGCCCACGCGGTCGGTGCGAGCTCGGCGATGCAGCGGGTCGCCCCCGTGAGCTCTCGCGCGTGCTCGACGACCAGCTGGAGCAGCTCCGGGACGGTGTCGCGGCCGTGGGTCGCGAGGGAGGTATCGGCGAGGAGCGCCGAGAGCCCCCGGACGACGGCCGCGTGGTGTCGCTGCTGGCGCTCCGCCTCACGGAGCTCGAGGAATCGGCGTCGTACCATCTCGTACGACGTCAGCGCCTCGACCAGGAAGTCGCTCGCCCGCCGCAGGTGGTCGTCGGTATCGAAGCGACTCAGCGAGTGCGCGGTGCGCCGGAGGCCGGCGTGATGGGCGGCGGCGAGCTCGAGGACGCTCACCTCGAGCTCGACCGCCGCACGGCCGAGCTCGTACGCCTGGCGCAGTGTCGCCTCGCTCGGCTCGCGGACGTGCCGTTCGAGGGCGTCTCCGTAGTCGCGGGCAAAGACCCGGGTCGTCGGGCGGGCGCGCAGATCAGCCATCGTGCTCGCGCGCCCGGCGCTCGCGGAGGCGTTCGAGCTCGTCGCGCAGGCGCCACTTCGTCATGGTCACCGTGGTGCCCGTATCGGGGCCGGAGCTCACGTCGAACTCGTCCATGAGGCTGCGAGCACCCGGCAGGCCGAGGCCGAGACCGCCGCGACCGGCGTACCCGCGCTCGAGCGCGGCCTCGAGGTTGCGAATCCCGGGGCCGTGGTCGCGCGCCACGACCTCGAGCCCGTGGCGGCCGTCCTCGTACACCGGGCGCAGCTCGATCTCGCCTTCGCCGACGTGGACGACGATGTTCCGAGCGATCTCCGAGATCGCGGTCGCGATCAGCGTCGCGTCCGTCCTCGAGAACCCGAGCTCGAGGGCGAGGCTCCGCGCCTTCGCGCGTGCGGGAAGCAGATCGGCGTCCGAGGTGATGGCGACGACGACCTCATCCGCCATCCTCTTCCCCCTCTGTGCCGCGAGCGAGGGCGGCGAGCGCCTCGTCGAGATCGAGCGCGGTCCGGAGCGGCTGGAGGTTCAGGTCGAACTGCACCATCGCGATCGCGACCTCCGGCTGGATCCCGACGACGACGGTATCGGCGCCGCGGAGGCGCGCCGTGACGGCGATCGCACGGAGGGCACGCGCGAGGAACGAGTCGATGACGTCGAGGGCGGCGACGTCGACGACGATCGCACGGGCACGGCTGTCGCCGATCCGCTCTGCGAGATCGTCCCGAAGCGCGACGACCTCCGGGTCCGAGAGGTCCGACTGGACGGACGCGATGAGGACGTCTTCGTGACGGAGGATCGCGACGGACATGCCGTCTCAGCGCGCCCGCTCGCCGGTGCCGCTCTCGGCGAGCAGCCGCTCGGCCTCCTCGAGGCCGCCCTGCAGGTCTCCCACCGTGTGCATCATCGAGAGGTCGACGCCGAGGTCGACGAGCGTCTGGGCGATCGTCGCCGAGAGGCCGGTGATGATCGCGTTCGCCCCCATCAGCCGCGCCGCCTCGACCGTCTGGACGAGGTGGTTCGCGACCTCCACGTCGATCGCCGCGACGCCCGTGATGTCGATCACCACGAGCTTCGCGCGGTTGGACTGGATCGCACCGAGCAGCTGCTCCGTCAGCTGGCGGGCCCGCTGCGCGTCGATGACGCCGATGATGGGAAGGATCAGCAGCCGCGGCCGGACCTGCAGCACCGGGGTCGAGAGCTCGCGGATCGCCTCCTGCTGCTCGCGGATGATGCGCTCCCGCTCCTCGACGAAGCTGACGCCGACCGTGACGGCGATCCGGTTCGCAGCGGGCTCGTATGCGTCGAGCACCCGGTTGAGGAGCTCGGCGTCGTGCTGGTACTTCTCGAACAGCGACCGAGCGAGGACGTCGCGCAGGAGCAGGACGATCCCGAGGACCTCGTCGGTGTCGACGCCTCGCGGAATGATCCGCTCGGACAGGTCTCGAGCGTACGCCTGGAGCGTCTCGACGCTCCCCGTCTCGAGCGTGTCGACGTAGTTGTCGTAGACGGCGGTGACCTCGGAGAAGACCTCCTCCGACGTCATCACGCGCAGGAGCTCAGCCTCCTTGATGCGGCGCGCCCATTCCTCGCGGAGCTCGGTGCGGCGTTGGCGGAGGTAGTCGACGAGCTCGTGGAGCAGCGAGGGATCTGCCTGTGGCGACTTCGGCGGGGCCGCCGTCGGATGTGAGTCACGATCAGCCACTACCTCATCCTCCCCCTGTGTCGGTTCTTCCTGGGAACGCCGCGCGGCGGCCCCGGGTTCCGTCGAGGAACAGGCTCGCGGCCGCGGCCGCGGCGTCCTCGCGGCCCCCGGCCGGGCGCGCAGCGAGGATCGCGACGACGAGCCCGACGAGCGACTCACTGAGCCACGACGGCGGGACGTCCTGGCGGAGCTCCCCCGCGCGCTGGCCACGCTCGACGAGGCGCCGGAGCGGGGCCGCCAGCGACCGCTCGTACGCGCCGGCGTCCGGGCTCACCCGCTCGCGCGCGAGCACGACGAAGAGGTCCCCGACGTCGATCATCGCGCGGACGGCGCGTGCGACCCCCTCCGCTGCGCCGACCTCGTCCACGCGAGCTGAGGCGAGTCGCTCTCCCGCCCGAGCGACTGCAAGCCGCGCCAGCTCCTCGAGGAGCGCTGCGCGTGTCCCGAAGTACCGGTACACCGTCGCGCGCGCGACGCCCGCGGCGGCTGCGACGTCCGCGACGTTCGCCTTCTCCCCCTCGGCCGCGAACACGCTCGCGGCCGCTTCGAGGATCGCTTCCCGAACGCGCTCCTGGAGCGTTCGCGGCGGGGAGCCGCCAGGCGCCGCGACGGGAACGGGGCTCGAGCGGGACATGCCGTTCCGAGTTTACCCTGTCGCGAAATGAGACACGAATGTCTCAGAATGTGGCATCATCCGGCGAGATGGGTCAGTGGGGAGAGCAATCACACCTCTCCGGAGGTGCGAGCGGGGGCGGCGACGAGCCGGGCGGGGGTCCGTGGCGGTCCCCCGCCTGACTCGCCCGAGGGAGGTCTGGTGCGGCCGGCCGTGAGGCGCGTGTACAAGTCGACCGACGCCGCCTCGACGGTGGAGTTCCTCACGGAGCTGCTCCGGGAGCTGGAGAGCGAGCCGCGGCGGGTACCGGACGTCGTCATCTGCGCACTGCGCCGTGAGCTCGAGCGTGCCGAGGCGGCCTCTCGCGCGGGCGGGCCCGCAGGCGTCGCGGGGCCCGATGGTCCGGGCTGCAACGGCTCGCGCGCGACGGAGCCGCGGGAGTGAACGGGCCGCCGCTGCGGCCGCGTGCCTCCGACGCCGAGGCCGGCGGCCGGTTTCGCCACACGCTCGTCGACCTCGCCGGGCGCGACGTCGGCGAGGTCGAGTGCGACGAGCCGCTGCGGGCGGACGACGTCGTCGTGCTCGGCGCGGGGCGAGGCGCCGTCCAGTGGCGTGTCGTCGGCATGCTCGGCACGTGCGCAACCGTCACCCGCGACGACCGGACGTAAGAGTCCCACGGGACGGCGTCCCGGGCGAGGTCGTGGGCGACTGCCCGTGCCGGGGCGTGACTATCCTCCGCCGCGGCCATGGCCTACGAGTTCAAGCTGCCCGACCTCGGGGAGGGCCTCACGGAGGGCGAGATCGCGCGCTGGCTCGTCTCCGAGGGGCAGGAGGTCGCCGAGGACGACCCGCTCGTCGAGATCCAGACGGACAAGACGACCGTCGAGATTCCCTCTCCTGCCGCCGGCACCGTCTCGCGGATCCTCGCCGCCGAGGGGGACGTCGTCCCGGTCGGCGCGGTGATCGTCGTGATCGGCAACGGCGCCCCCGCCTCGGAGCAGCCCCGCGCCGAGCCGGCCCCTCGGCAGGCCGCCGCGCCCACGGCTCCGGCCGCAGCCGGCACCGACGGGCGGGTACGCGCAACGCCGCTCGTCCGCCGGCTCGCCCAGGAGCTCGGCGTCGACCTCGCGCGGGTTCCCGGCACGGGCCCCCAGGGACGTGTCACCGAAGACGACGTCCGCGCCGCCGCCGAGGGAGCAAGTGGCTCAGAGCCACAAGCGCTGATGCGAGGCGGCGAGCCGGTCTCCGAGGCAGCTCGTGGCTCTGAGCCACGAGCTCCGGAGGGCCGCCGGATCCCGCTCCGGGGCGTCCGCCGGCAGATCGCCGAGCACCTCGCGCGGGCGCACCGCGAGGCCGCGGCCGTCACCTGGGTGGAGGAGTGCGACTTCACGCGGCTCGACCGCTCGCTGCTCGTCCCGCTCGCCCTTCGGGCGGCGGCGCTCTCGCTGCAGGAGGTGCCCGAGCTGAACGCGCGGCTCGAGGGGGAGGAGATCGTGCTCCTCGACCGCTACGACCTCGGCGTCGCAGTCCAGACCGAGCAGGGCCTCGTCGTCCCCGTCGTGCGCGGGTGCGACTCGCGCCCCGTGGAGGAGCTCGCCGCCGAGGTCGAGCGTCTCGCGGACGCCGCGCGCGGCGGGACGCTGAAGGCGGAGGAGCTGCGCGGCTCGACGTTCACGCTCACGAGCGCGGGGAAGCTCGCGGGCCTGATGGTGACGCCGTTGATCAACCACCCCGAGGTCGGCATCCTCGGGCTGCACCGGATCGGGCCGCGGCCCGTCGTGCGCGACGGCGAGATCGTCGTCCGGGAGCTCGGGAACGTCTCGGTCACGTTCGACCACCGCGTCGTCGACGGGGCCCGCGCCGCGGAGTTCGGGCTCGCGGTGATCCGCCGCCTCGAGGCCGCGGCCTCAGGCGAGCCGCTCTAGCAGCTCGTCGAACGGCAGCTCCGCGAGGGAGCGCACGACGAGGTCGGCGCCGTCGAGGTCGAGCTCGGCGGTGACCCGGTTCGGCACGGCGACACAGAAGATCCCAGCCGCCTTCGCGGCGCGGACCCCGTTCGGCGAGTCCTCGAAGGCGACCGCCTCGTCCGCCGTCAGCCCCAGCCGCGAGAGCGCCTCCAGGTAGAGCGTCGGGCGCGGCTTCGCGCGCTCCGGGTCGCGGTCGGCGGTCACGATCGCGTCGAAGTCCCCCGCGCGCTCCAGC
>DATHTC010000128.1:0-5392 GCA_035463735.1 Gaiellaceae bacterium
TACGCTCGGCGTCCCCGTGGGCGGGCGGGGGCTAGGGACGGGACCGCGCGGAGGAGCCGCGGAGGATCGTCGATGGCGCGCATCGTCGTCACACGGCCGGCGGGCCGCGAGGAAGAGCTCGTCGCCCGGCTCCGGGCCCTCGGGCACGACGTGACCCACGTCCCGCTCGTCGCGACGGAGCCGCTCGGGGACGGCCCGGTCGACGTCGAGGGCTACGACTGGGTGGTGCTGACGAGCGTCGTCGGCGCCCGCGAGCTCAGGCGGCGGATGCGCGGCCTGCCACGGCGCGTTGCGGCGATCGGGAGGGCGACCGCCGAGGCCTTCGGCGGCGCCGACCTCGTGCCCGCGGTCGCGACGCAGGAGGGGCTGCTCGCCGAGCTGCCGCGCCCGGCGGGGCGTGTGCTGTTCGCCGGCGCGGCCGACGCGCGGCGGCTGCTGGTCGATGCGCTCGGCGCCGAGTTCCTGCCGCTCTACCGCACGCGACGACTCCTCCCGGAGAGCTTCCCGAAGGACGCCGACCTCGTCGTCCTCGCCTCCGCGTCCGCGGCCGAGGCGTACGCCGCGACCGGCGCCGAGACGCCGGCCGTGTCGATCGGGCCGCAGACCACCGCCGCGGCGCGGGCCGAAGGCGTCAGAATCCTCGCCGAGGCGGAGACGCACGACGTCGACGGCCTCGTGGAGGCGATCCGACGATGTTCATCTCGTTCCTGACCGACTTCGGCCTCACCGACGACTTCGTCGGCGTCTGCCACGGCGTGATCAAGCGGATCGCGCCCGAGGCCCACGTGATCGACATCACGCACGGGATCCCGCCGCAGGCGGTGCTCCAGGGAGCGCTCGTGCTGGCGAACACCGTGCCCTACATGCCCGAGGGCGTGCATCTCGCCGTCGTCGATCCGGGCGTCGGCGGCGTGCGTCGGCCCCTCGCGCTCCGCGACGAGTCCGGGCGTCTCTACGTGGGCCCCGACAACGGGCTGTTGATCCCGGCCGCCGAGAGGAGCGGCGGCATCGCCGAGGCACGCGAGCTGGCGAACCCGGCGTACGCGCTGCCGAGCGTGTCGCGCACGTTCCACGGCCGTGACCTCTTCGCGCCGGCCGCGGCGCATCTCGCAGCCGGCGTCGCGCTCGCCGAGCTCGGGCCGCCCGTCGACCCCGAGGCGCTCGTCCGCCTCGACCTCCCGCAGCCCGAGGTCGGCGAGCGGCGGATCCGCGCCACCGTCCTCTACATCGACGGCTTCGGGAACGTGCAGCTGAACCTCACCCGGGAGCACCTCGAGCAGGTCGGCATCCTCCCTGGCACCACCGTCGAGCTTGCCGCCGGGCCCGACCGGTACTTCGCGATCGCCGCGCGGACGTTCGCGGACGCGCGTGCCGGCGACATCCTGCTCTACGAGGACAGCTACCGGAACGTCGCGCTCGCGATCAACCGCGGCAGCGCGGCCGCGATCCTGAACTCGCGGCCGGGGCAGGAGCTGCGAATCGCCGTCGAGCGCGTCTGACCTCTGACCGCCTCCCGGAGTCTGTCGGCGTCCTGACGCCCTGCCGGCGACAGAAAAGAGACGTCCGGACCGGTGCTACCGCGCCGCGAACGTCTCTTTGACCCGAGCATAAGCGCGATCGCCCCGCACGGCAACCGCGAACCGTCGGGGACCGCGAACCGACCCGATCGGCTGAGATCGGGCCGGAGCGGAAGCGTGCACGGGAAGTCCGCGCGAACACTGCACCGAACCCGGATGCGGGCGCGGACGGGACGTGGCTTGATGGAGGCGGAGGCCCCGGAGGCGTTGCCATGACCGTGTCCGAGTCCCATGCTCACCTCGACCTGACCCCGCAGGAGTTCGAGCGCAGGCTCGCGGCGTGCGGGCACGACCGCACGGAGATCCGGCGCCTCTGGGACGAGCTCGCGGCGGAGGGGAAGCCGGCGGAGCCGGCCGCGGGCCTCGGGCTTGGCCCCGTCATCGCCGTCTACCTCGGCCTGCTGCTCGTCGTCGCCGCGGCCGTCTCGCTGCTCGCCGTCCTCTGGGACGACCTCGGTCCGGCGGGCGTCCTCGCCCTCGCCGCCGCCTACGTCGTGGCCTCGCTGGGGGCGAGCGAGATCGGGCGCCGTCGCGGGCTCGCGGAGGCGGCAGGGGCGCTGGAGGCGGTCGCCGTCGTGTGGGTCGGCCTGGCCACGTACGCGATCCAGGAGCTCGCCGGGCTGTGGCCGGAAGGCATCGGCGACCGGGGCGACATCCCGCGCGGCGTCACCGCGATCGCCGTGGTCGCGCTCGCGGCCGGCGTGCTGCTGCTGTCGCTGCGGCCGAGCCCGCTCCTCTTCGTCCCTGTGGCGGCGGCCACCGCCCTGCTCGCGCTCGACTTCGCCGAGCTCCTGTTCGGCGAGCCGCTCGACCTCGGTCCACGCCAGAGCTTCGCCGTCGTGCTGCCGGTCGGGCTGGCCTGGGTCGCGGCGGGGCTCTGGCTCGACGCGACGCGTCGGCGTGCGTACGCCACGTGGGCGCACTGGTGCGGGCTCGTGATCACGGGCGTGGCGGTGCTCAACCTGATCCCGAAGACGGTGCCCGGGTTCGCGCTCGTCGGCGCCGTGGGGGCGGTCTCGCTGTTCTTCTCCGCCTTCGTCCGCCACTGGAGCTTCACCGTCGTCGGCGCGTTCGGCGTGCTCGTCGCGACGGCGGCGACGCTCGGCGAGCTCGGCGGCCTCGCTCCGGTCGTGATCGCGGCCGTGGGGATCGCGCTCATCGTCGTCGGCGTCCGCTGGTCGCGCTGGCGGGAGACGATCCGCGACGCCGCGCTCGCGCGGCTGCCGGACGGCGCGCGCGAGCTCGTCCGCCGCCTCGCCCCGTAGGCGGGCGGGCGGCACCTGCGGGCGGTCGTCGAAGGTGGCGAGGGCCGGACTCGAACCGGCGACACCCCGGTTTTCAGCCGAGTGCTCTACCAGCTGAGCTACCTCGCCGCGCGCCCCGTGGGGCGGCCGAAGTGTAGCCGCCTCCCGTCTCGGTAGCCTTGCGTCCCGTGTCGGCGGAGGCGCCCATCGCCGGGGGAACCGCGGCCGCGCAGCGCACGGTGGCGGTGATCGGCGCCGCGCTCGACCTCGGGCAGGGTCGCCGCGGCGTCGACATGGGGCCCTCGGCGATCCGCTACGCGGGACTCGACGCGCGCCTCCGGGCCCTCGGTTACGAGGTGCTCGACTGGGGCAACGTGCCGGCGCCGGTGGTCGAGTCGGTCGAGCTGCGCGACGAGGCGGTGCGGTACCTGCCGGAGGTGAAGGCGACGTGCGAGCGGATCGCGTTGCTCGTCGAGCAGGCGACGCGCTCGGGGGCGGTCCCGCTCGTGCTCGGCGGCGACCACTCCGTCGCGCTCGGGACGCTGGGCGGGCTGGCACGCGCGCACGGGCCGGGCGGGGTCCTGTGGGTCGACGCGCACGGCGACCTCAACACGCCGCAGACGTCGCCGAGCGGGAACGTCCACGGGATGGCCCTGGCGGCGGCCCTGGGTCTCGGCGACGGCGCCTTCGCGAGCGAGGCCTGGCCGCTGCCGGCGGTGGAGCCCGGACGCGTTGCGCTCGTCGGCGTGCGCGCGCTCGACGACGGCGAGCGGGGGCGGCTGCGGGAGCTCGAGGCGAAGGTGTTCACGATGAGCGACGTCGACCGTCTCGGCGTCGAGCGCTGCGTGCGCGAGTCGCTCGCGCACGTGGCGGGGCCGGGCTTCGTCCACGTGTCGCTCGACATGGACGTCGTCGATCCGGCTCACGCGCCCGGAGTGGGGACGCCCGTGCGTGGCGGCCTCTCGTATCGCGAGGCCCACCTGGCGATGGAGCTGGTCGCGGAGTCGGGGCTCGTCGCCTCCCTGGAGGTGGTGGAGGTGAACCCGATCCTCGACCGGGAGAACGAGACGGCCGCGCTCGCGGTCGAGCTCGTGGCGAGCGCGCTGGGAGCGACCATTCTCTAGGCCGGGCGCCCGTCGAGGAATCGCTCGAGCGCCTGCGCGGTCTCCTCGAACGCGTCCCACATCACGATGTGCCCGCCGGGGACGGTCGCCACCTCGAGGTCCGGGATGCCCTCGCGCAGCACCTCGACGACGACCTCCGGGACGACGTCGGACTCCTGGCCGCGGACGACGAGCGTCGGCACCTGCACCGTCTCGAACGGCGGCGGCGGCTTCGCCATCTCCCCGAACGCGGCCACGACGGCGCTCTGGCAGTAGCGGTAGCGCCAGCGGCCGTCCTCGCCCCGGACAAGGTGCGCCTCGACCTCCTCCTCCACGAGCTCGCGCGGCGTCGAGCGCAGGCGGCTCTCGGCGTACCGCCGCTCGACGGCGTCCTCCGGGCTCGTATACGCGCGGTCGCGGCGCTCGTCGTTCGCACGGGCGAGCGCGACGTGCGGCGGCACCCAGACGGCGGGGTCGAGCAGGACGGCGCGACGTACGACCTCCGGCCGGTCGGCCACGAGCTCCAGCAGGAGCCGCCCGCCGAAGCTGTGCCCGATCCAGTCCGCGTCGCCGATGCCGAGCGCCCGGAGCGTCTCGTGGAGGTCGTCGAGGTGCGTCTCGAGGTCCCAGGGCGGCTCCCAGGCCGACTCTCCGTGGCCTCGGAGGTCGACCGCGATGACCCGGAAGCGCTCCCCGAGCCGCTCCGCCAGGCGGCGAAACCGGCGCGCGTGGGCGTTGACGCCGTGGAGGCAGACGAGCGCCGGAGCCCCGGGATCGCCCCACTCGACGTGGTGGAGGACCGCCACGGCGGCAGCCTACGCGGCGCCGGCTACTCCGTCTCCTCGCCGTTGCCGGAGGGCCGGTAGTAGCGCCGGCCCCTGAGCTCGTCCGGCAGGTGGTCGACCTCGAAGCCGCGTGGGTCGTCGTGCGGGTAGACGTAGCCCTTCCCGTGGCCGAGCCGGCGCCCGCCGTAGCTCGCGTCGCGGAGCGATTTCGGCGGCTTGGCGGCGCCGAGCTCGCGCACGTCGCGTGTCGCCTCCTTCAGCGCGACGTAGCTCGCGTTCGACTTCGGCGCCCGGGCGAGGTAGACCGCCGCCTGCGCGAGGTTCAGGCGGGCTTCGGGCAGCCCCACGTGCTCGACCGCCTGCGCCGCGGCGACCGCGACGAGGAGCGCGCGCGGGTCAGCGTTCCCGATGTCCTCGGAGGCGAGCACGACCATGCGCCGCGCGATGGAGCGCGCGTCCTCGCCGCCCTCGAGCATCGCCGCGAGGTAGTAGACCGCCGCGTCTGGGTCGGAGCCCCGCATCGACTTGATGAACGCCGAGGTAAAGTCGTAGTGGAGGTCACCGCCCTTGTCGTAGAGGATCGGCCGCTTCCGCGCCGCGTCCTCCACGTGCGCCTCGGACAGCGGCTCGCCCGCGGCGTGCGCGGTCTCCCACGCGAGCTCGAGCACGTTCAGGGCGGTGCG
>DATHTC010000129.1:0-3594 GCA_035463735.1 Gaiellaceae bacterium
GGCGATCCACCCGAGCGGCACCGCCTATGAGTTCCTGCCCGGCCTCTCGCCCGCCGAGATCGGGTTCGCCGAGCTACCCGCCACCGCGTACGCCGAGCTCGTCGCCCGCGCGCGTCGGGACACGTCCGAGACGACGACGCGGCGCCCGCCGGCGGCCAGCGGGTCGGGAACGAGCACGCCGTGCTCAGCCGCGGCGACCTGCGCGAGCTCGGGTTCGAGCGCCGCGCGGTGGACGCGATCTTCCGCGCGCTGCCGGTCGTCGTGCTGCCCGGCTACTCGCGTCCGGTCGTGCGCGTCCGCGACTACCTCGACCTCCTCGAGCGCTCCACCTACGACGGCCGCACGCGCGTCCGGTAGCCCCGCGCGCCGGGGCGCGGCGCAGAGAGGCGCGTCTCAGCCCGCCGAGGGACGCTCCAGAGCAGGAGACCGCTACAGCGAGCCGCCGCGACGATCGACGACGGTGCCCCGAGTATCGATATAGACGTCCTTGAGGACCTCCTCATCGGGGCCGTAGATGGTCACGGCAATCTCCTCATTGTCCCGTTCTCGGTGCCGCAGAACCCACTCGACGGTGGCGTCCAAGATATGGTCAGCCAGCCGAAGCGCCTCGCGAGCGGCGAGGAGGTACAGGAAGATGTCGAAGCCCTCGATGGGCGCCGCACCTCCACGCATCTCGCCTGGTCGCGTGCGTTCACGAGTATCGACCTCCACGCTGACGCCGTACTCTGCTCCAGCGTCAGGGAGGCCCTGCGTCAGCGAGCCGCGTTCGCTGCCTAACGTTCCGTAGGCGAAAACGCTCTCGTTCGGGAGAACGTAGATCCTTGCCTCGGGCTCCCGGGATGATCTGCCGCGCACGCTTCAATCGTATGACGTTGGCGGTGCGCGCCCGTCACCGCGGCAGCCCGCCGCGCGGGATTCCGCCGTCGCGAGCGGCCACGTAGGCGGCGTAGCTCTCGTGCGTGCGCACCCGCTCCCGCGCCGGCACGTCCGGCACGGGCTCCGGCTGCGGCTCCGGCTCGGGCCGCGGACGGGTGAAGCGCAGGCGCCGCTTCGGCTCCGGCTGCGCTTCAACCTCGAGGTCGCGGAGCACCCGTTGCGCCGCCTCCACGATCGCCGCGCGGGCGAACGTCCGCGCCGGATCGCCCGTGACACGCGCTGCGCGCTCGAGGAGCTCGCGCTCGTTCGGCGAGAGCCGCAGAGTGATCGTCGCGCGCCCCATCTACCGCCTACTCAAGCCGTTTGCGCGGCAGGCAACGTCGGGCGGCTCGTTCACACAAGTGTTTCTCGCGAAAACGCACGCGGGGATACGGGGGCGTTTCCTCGAGAGCGAATAGCCCCCCGTACGCGAAATCGCCGATTGCGTCGCTGACGATCGGCGTCGAGACTCGCAGGGAGAAGGAGGTTCGCAGATGACGACGATCTCGCATGAGCCGACGCGAGGCGTCTCGGAGCGGCGGAGCCTGTGGACGCAGCTCGGGATCCCGGAGATGTGGGCGTCGCTGGCGATCATCGCCATGTGGGTTTCGGTGATGTTCGCCACGATCTATGGCCCCGACTTCGTGTCTACCAGCAGTCCGACGAACAGCACGACGATTCCGTCTGGAGTCTGGCTCGGTCTGTTCGCGCTCTTCGGCACGTGGATCGTGGCGCGGCACGGCTTCCGGCACGACCGCACTGAGTGACCTGATAGGGCAAGCGGGAGCCGCCCGGGAGTGAGGGGCGACTCCCGCCGTCCGTGCGCGCCGGCGGGTGCCGGGGACGACCGCGCGCGTGTGGGAGCCGGGAAGGAGGACGGCTCCCCGCGAGCAACGCCGTGGGTGTCGGCGGCGCCGCTCACGTCTCAGAAGCTCGGGGGCGTCAGCCCGGTCACCTTCGCGACCGCGGCCGGGTGCTCGCTCAAGAGGGCGGCGTACTGGCGCGCTTGCAGGCGGACGGTCAGCGTCGAGCTCCCGACCTCGGGGAAGGCCTCGAACGCCGGCGGCTGCGCGAGCACGAGCAGCGCGCTCCTGTCCACCACGAGCACGACGTCCTCGTTCGTGCCCGCGCCGAGGCTCGTCGGGATCCCGCTCGAGACGATCACCTCGCCGGGGAGCACGGGCGCGCCCGGGACTCCCGTGTCGCCGGCGCCCGAGTGCAGCCACGCGAACCGGCGCGGATGCATGATCGTCACGTACTGGCCGGCGCTCGGGTTGCCGAACCCGCTCGGGCCGGCGACGGCGGCGAACGCCTCCCACGCCTTGGCCACGAACGCCTGCACGCTCGTCACCGAGCCCGTGACGGACAGGATCCCCGAGATGCTGAGGAGCCCGCGGAGCTGCCCGTTCTCGGCGCTGCCGGCGACGAGCTGAGAGTCCAGCTTCTCGCCGAGCGCGGCGCCGAGGATCGCGCGCTAGCACGGCGTCGATCGCCGGCCGCGAGAAGTCGAAGAGCTGGCGGCTCACGTCGACCTGACCGGCGATCGTCGCGACCGGCGAGCTCGCGGTGGCGGTCGTAGGGTCGAGCTCGTTGACGATCGCGTTCTCCGCCGTCTGCACCTCCACGCCGGCGCCCGAGGCGAGCCGCGGGATCGAGACGACGGGGACGCCGCTCTCCGTGTCGACCATGCCCGGCAGCAGCGGCTCGAACTCGAGCGCGGCCGCGAGCGTGCCTGCGCTGCGCGCGGCGCGCCCGAAGCGGTCGGCGATCCACCCGGGCGCCGACGGCCGCAGTACGTCCTCGGCGTTCGAGCTCGAGAGGTCGCGGCGGGAGACGGTCGCGAGCCGGCGCCGCACCTTCTCGGCGAGTCGTCGCGGTCGGCGGGTGCCGGGATCGTGCCGGGGTCGCGACCGCGCCGCCGCGGCGATCAAGGCCAACGCGTTCACGCGCACCGTCAGCCCGAACGACTACGCGACGCTGACGATCACAGTCACGCCGCGAGCGCGCTGCACCATCACGGTCATCTACGACACGGTGGTCTCGAAAGCGCGCGGGCTCGGGCCGAAGACGGGCGGCAAGATCACGTGGCGGTGGAAGGTCGGGTCTGCGACCCACCCCGGCACCTGGCCTGTGCGGGTCAACTGCGGGCGGAGCGGGAAGTTGAACACCCGCCTCCGTGTCCTCCCGTCCTAGGAGAAGCCGATGGGGTTCGGGTACAGGAAGCGGAAGAAGATCGGGCCGGGGCTGTTCCTCAACCTGTCGCAGAGCGGCGTCGGCGTGAGCGCGGGGCGCCGCGGCGCCTCGGTGAGCAGGAGTGCGCGCGGCCGGAAGCAGCTCTCACTCGGGTGGCGCGGACTGTTCTGGCGCAAGCGCCTCTAATGGCGCAGAGGCAACGGCTCAACCAAGCGGCTGGGGCCGTTGTTTCTAGCGAAACTTTCTATCGATCCCCTTGGCTGGCTGCGTCCCAAACGACGAACATCGTGACCTACCGATCGTCCTCGTCCTGGTACTCAACCGGTTTCCCTCCCCGAAGGCCCACACCCCGTGGGGGCGTGATCTTATTCTTGACGTCCTGGCGGCTCTCGACTCCGTAGGTTGGGTCGAAGCGTCGGTTGACTCGCGCCCACCATCGCCGCACGCGGTGACGTGGGGGCGGCAGTTCTGCGGGCTGGTCAGTCG
>DATHTC010000130.1:0-10562 GCA_035463735.1 Gaiellaceae bacterium
GCAACGTAGCCTCCTCCAGAGGGTCGAAGGGACGCGGCGGCCGTTCGCCGTTCCCCGCATCGTCGGCACGCACCCCGCCGCGCACCAGCCCCGGAGGAGGGAGATTCGCGGTATCCTCGCCGTGCCGGCGGGCGTAGCTCAGTTGGTAGAGCATCAGCTTCCCAAGCTGAGGGGCGTGGGTTCGAGCCCCATCGCCCGCTTGGCCTGACCAACGCCGTTGCGCGAGCGAGAGGCCCCCGGCGGGGCCTCTCGTGCGTGCGCAGCGCCGAAGGCCTTGCACGCATCGACATCTTTCGATACATTTACGGACGTCGATGCGTCTGGAGGGTGATGATGCTGGTCTTGTTCGATCTCCGAAGGCGGGTCTCGTGAGCACGACGCTCGAGGCCGTCGCCTGCTGCGCGCCGCTCGCGGCGCCTACCCTGAGCGAGGCGGAGGCCCACGCCACGGCGGAGCTGTTCAAGGCGCTCGGCGACCCGGCGCGGGTGCGGATCGTGAACCTCGTCGCCACCGCGGGCGAGCCCGTCTGCGCGTGCGACTTCAACGACGTGCTCGGGCTGGCGCAGCCGACCGTGTCGCACCATCTGAAGAAGCTGACGGAGGTCGGGCTGCTCGAGCGCGAGCAGCGCGGCAAGTGGGCCTATTTCTCGTTGAAGCGCGACGCCGTCGGGACCCTGGCGGCCGTCGCCGACCTGAAGGGAGTGTGCTGCTGATGTCGACCACCGCTGATGAGCTGCGCGAGGAGGTTCGCCGCCGCTACGCCGAGTCGGCCCGCGCCGTCACCGAGCAGTCGGGTGGGTGCGGGTGCGGGAGCGGTTCGTGCTGCGCCGAGGGCGAGGCCGTGGCGGCGGACTTCGGGGAGGTGCTCTACGACCAGGAGCAGCGCGGAGAGCTCCCGGACACGGCGGTGCTCGCCTCGCTCGGGTGCGGCAACCCGACCGCGGTCGCCGAGCTGCGCGAGGGGGAGACGGTGCTCGACCTCGGCTCCGGCGGCGGGATCGACGTGATCCTCTCTGCGAAGCGGGTCGGCCCGACCGGCACCGCGTACGGGTTGGACATGACCGACGAGATGCTCGCGCTGGCGCGCGCGAACGCCGCCGAGGCCGGGATCACGAACGCGCACTTCCTGAAGGGGATCATCGAGCAGATCCCGCTGCCCGCGAGCTCCGTCGACGTCGTCATCTCCAACTGCGTGATCAACCTGTCCGTCGACAAGCCCGCCGTGCTGACGGAGATCGCGCGGGTGCTGAAGCCGGGCGGCCGGATCGGGATCAGCGACATCGTCGCCGAGGACCGGCTCTCGCCCGAGGAGCGCGGCGAGCGCGGCAGCTACGTGGGCTGCATCGCCGGCGCGCTCTCGAGCGGCGAGTACGCGGCGGGGCTCGAGGCCGCGGGGTTCGAGCAGGTCTCGGTCGAGTTCACGCACGAGGTGGCCGACGGCATGCACGGCGCGATCGTCAAGGCGTTGAAGACGACCGAGCCCGCACGGAAGGGGTTGCCGGTGATCCAGCCCGCGGCGAAGGCCGGATGCTGCTGATCGCGCCGCGGACGAGGGGCTACGCTCGTCGCGTGGCTTCCGACGGCGGCGTGCACGAAGGCGAGAACGCGGGGTGGCCGGCATGAACGTCCTCTTCGTCTGCGTCCAGAACGCCGGCCGCTCGCAGATGGCCGAAACGCTGTTCACGCTCGCGGCCGGGGCCGACCACCTGGCGCGTTCCGCGGGCTCGAATCCGGCACGCCGCGTGCATCCCGAGGTCGCGGAGGTGATGCGCGAGCGCGGCGTCGAGCTCGCCGACCGCGTCCCCCGCAAGCTCGAGCGGGAAGACGCGGAGTGGGCGGACGTGGTGGTGACGATGGGCTGCAGCGACGCCTGCCCGTACATCCCGGGCAAGCGCTACGTCGACTGGGAGCTCGACGACCCGCACGGCGAGCCGGTCGACCGCGTCCGCGAGATCCGTGACGAGGTCGAAGCCCGCGTCGCTGCGCTCGTCGGTGAGCTTCGAGGCGCGGGAGCCGGAGCCGTGCGCTGACGGCGGTCGTCGCGGAGCGGACGCCCACCGCCGTCGCAGGTCAGCCGACGTGAGGTGTCGTCACCGCTGAGACCGCGCCGCGCGGGCGCCCCTCCGGCACCGGCAGCAGGTCTTCGAGGGCAGTCGCCGCCGCGGGGGCACCGCCTGCCGCCGCGAAGGCGGCGGCGATTCGCTCGGCGCCCGAGCGGCGCGCGATCGCCTGCCTCACCGCCACCCGGAGCCGCTCCGGGCTCAGCTTCCGAGTGGGGAGCCGTACTCCGGCGCGAGCGACCTCGACGCGCCGGGCGACCTCCGGCTGGTCGCGGCCGAAGGGGACGGCGACGACCGGGACGCCGTGCGCGAGCGCCTTCTGGGTGATGCCCATGCCGGCGTGGCAGACGACGCAGGCCGCCCGCTCGAGCAGCGGGACGTGCGGCAGGAACCGCTCGACGCGCACGTTGGCCGGTGGCCGCAGCCCGGCCGCGTCGACGTCGGCAGTCGTGACCACGACCTGGTACGGCTCCGTCGCAAGCGCTTCGCAGGCGACCTCGATCAGCCGGCGGTCGTTCTGGAACAGCGTCGAGCAGGTGACGACCACGAGCGGCTGCCGGAGCTCCCCGAGCCACGCGGGAGGAGCCGCGGGCGGCTCCCACAGGCCGGGGCCGACGAGCCTCAGCTTGGCCGGCCAGTCGGAGCGTGGGTACTCGAACGGCTCCGCCGTGTACGCGAGCACGACCGAGGCGGCCAGGTAGACGTCCCCGATCGTCGCCACCGGCGGGAGGCCGAGCCGGGTGCGGAGCGGGTTCACGTGCGAGGCGATGACCCGCTCGAGCGTGCCGAGCGTGAGCCGCTTCGCGACGCGGTCGCGCACGCGGCCGAGGCGGTCACGGCGCGGTGCGAGGCCGAGCCCGAACGGCGGTGCGTCTCCGGACGGCAACGGCACCGGCGAGACGATCGAGAACGCCCACGGGAGCCCGGAGTGCTCCGCGGCCACGGCCGCGCCCCATGCGCCCTCGTCCACGAACAGGACGTCCGGCCGCTCGACCTCGATCGCTCGCTCGAGATCGCGCAGCTGGACGGGCGCGCGCTCCCCGAACTGGCGCAGGCCCGAGCTGAGCGCGCCGAAACGCGTCCGCGCCCGCCAGTCACCGGGCGCGAACCGCTCGATCTCGGGCGCGAGCGACTTCGCCTCAAGGCCGACCGAGCGCAGTCGCGCGACGTCGTCGGCGCCGCAGCGGACGGCGACGCGGTGGCCGCGGGCGGCAAGCTCGAGCAGGGTCGGCACGAGCGGGTACAGCCGACCGGGCACCGCATCGACATAGGCGAGGAAGACGGCCATCACAGTTCCCCCTCTCGGCGTCCCGGCGTGGTGCTCGCCTGCAGAACGACGAGCTCGCGCCGGTCTGTGGGCCCTTGGGTAGCGTCAGCGGTCGTACGGGCGTCGTGTGGAGCGGCCGCGGTCGCGTCCTGCTGCAGGCCGGCGGCCGTTCGCCGCGCGTCGGGCACGACGAATCACCTCCTTCCGGGCAAGCCCATCCTCGCGCCGTGAGGCGCAGCGCCCATCGGGGAACACGCTGAGCGGTCCACGCGCGCCGAGCGGCTGGGCGCTCGCGCGACGCCGAACGTGTCGGGGACGGCTACCCGGCCTTGCCGACGACGTGATGCTGGACGCGCCACCAGCGCGTCAGGGCGACGTGGTCGCTCCCTCCCTCCCGGGCGATCGCGAGCACGTCGCGGTGCGACGGCTGCCCGAGCTTCTCGTGCGACCAGACGATCACGGCGTCGGTGCCGTCGAAGTAGCAGAACGCGCGCCCGCCCGGCCGGAGCGGGCCGTGCAGCCACTCGAGTTCGCCGCCCCAGGAGAAGGCGTTGCAGCGTCCCCGATTCCGCTTCAGCTCGCGGTGGCCGCGCAGCTCGGCGCCGTACGCCGCAGCGAGCGCCTCGCCCGACTCGTACGAGGAGAGCTCCCACCGGTCGGGCATCCCGTTCGACGGGACGCAGACCGCCGACTCGCTCGCCGTGGGCTCGGGCACCGCCTGGAGGCGGCAGTCCTGCCACAGCGACCGCGGAACGATCGAGGCGAGGCCAGCCGGCGCCGGTGCCGGGGCGTTCGACCCGGTCTGCGATCCGCCCTGGGACGACGGCGGCGCGGCCACACCGCCTTCGGTGTGGTCGTCGGCGATCAGGTAGACGACGACCGCCGCCGTGGCGGCGGCGACGAGCACGACGAGGGAGCCGAGCCCCCAGCCGAGGCTCCGGGCGGGCCTGCCGAAGATCATGAACACCCAGCGCTTCTGCGGCGGCGCGTCGAGCTCGGAGTAGACCTGGAAGATGTGGATGGGGTCCGGGATGTTCTTCAGGCGCACGCGGCCGCGGTCGCTGAACTGGAGCCCGGCCAGGTGCCCCGCGAGTCTCGAGGTCGCCTCGCTGACGATCACCTCCCCGCCGTGCGCCCGGCCGCACAGCCGTGCTGCGACGTTGAGCGCCGCCCCGCGGAAGCTGCCGTCCTCGAGCTGAACCGCCTCGCCGGAGTCGATTCCCATGCCGACGCGCAGCGGGATCGCCGAGTGCAGCTCGGTCTCCTCACCGAACCGCGCCTGGAGGTCGACGGCCGCGCGGATCGCCTGCCTCGCGGACGTGAAGACCGCCAGCGCCTCGTCGCCCCGCAGCTCGACGAGCCGGCCGCCGTGCGCCTCGACGCCCTCGCTCGCCAGGTCAGCGAACTTCGCCGCGAGCTCTGCGGCCGCCTCGTCGCCGAACTCGTCGGTGAAGCGGGAGTACCCCCTCACGTCGGCGATGAGGAAGGTGCGGATGCCGGACTCGCCGTCCGTCAAGATCCAACCAGTATGCGCTCTCCACCCGCGAAAGGGAACCCGTAGGGCAGCGCGGTGCCCGTCGACCCCGCAGCAAGCTCGCGGGTTTTCCCCGACGCCGTCGCACCCGATCGTCGGCACGCTCCCTCGATGGCGGCAACTCCCCTGTACGGGATCGCGTGGCGCGAGGGCGACGGCCGGACCTACGTCGGGCAGCTGGAGCTGGCCGGCGACGCACTGGCCCTCCGCGGGGCGACGACCGAAGGCGACGGCACCGTGCGGTACGTTCCGTACGGCTCGATCGCGGAGGTGCGGATCGGGCGCGGCGATCGCGAGCTCGTGAACGGCACGCGCACCGTCGTGCTCGAGCGCCGTGGCGCAGAGCCGGTGTTCGTCGCTGCGCTCGACGGCTTCGGCACCGCCTTCGAGCTCGCCGACGCGGTCGCGGAGCTCGTGGCGCGGGTGCCCGCGGAGGGGCAGCGCGTGGTGGTCGTCGTGCCGATCCGGCCGGACGCGCGGGAGCGAGCCGCGACGCTGATCGGCGAGGGGCCCCCGTTCGAGCTGGAGGGCGCCGACCTCACGCGTCACGACGTCTTCCTCACCGAGCGGGAGGCGGTCTTCGTGTTCGAGGGAGAGGGGGCGGCCGCACTGCTCGAGCGGCTGCCGCGCAACCCGGGCGCGTGGCGGGCGGCGCTCGCCTGGAAGGACGTCGTGGCCGGGCGGCCACGCGTCGCTCGCGAGGCGTATTCCTGGGTCACCGTCGCCGGGTAGGGTCGCCCGCGTGCGGCCCGGGGTCGCGTACTGGCTCGAGGAGGCGCCGCCGGACCCGGCGGCCGCGCCGCTGACCGGTGACGTCGAGGCCGACGTCGCGATCGTCGGCGGCGGCTACACCGGCCTCTGGACCGCGCTGACGCTGCGGGAGCGCGCGCCGGAGCTGCGGGTCCTCCTCCTCGAGGCCGGACGCTGCGGCACCGGCCCGAGCGGGATCAACGGAGGCTTCCTCCACGGGTACTGGTCGCGGCTGCCGCTCCTCCGCGAGCGGCTCGGCGACGAGGGCGCCCTCCGCCTCGCGCGCGCCGCCGAGGGGGCGGTCGGAGCCGTGCGCGCCGTCGGCGAGGACGTCGGGCTGGTGGAGGGAGGGCTGCTGAAGGCGTCGGCGGCCCCGGCGCAGGATGCCTCCATCGACACGCTCGCCGGGGCGGCGGCTGCACTCGGCGTGCGCGAGGAGGCGACGCCCCTGTCGCAGGACGAGGTCGCCGAGCGCTGCGCGTCGCCCGTCTTCCGCGGCGGCGTGCTCCTCCGGCACGGCGCGACCGTGCAGCCCGCGCGGCTTGCGCGCGCGCTCCGGCGCCGCGCCGTCGCGGCAGGTGTGGAGATCCACGAGCGCTCGCCGGTGCGACGCGTGCGAGGCGGCGTCGTCCACACGGACGTCGGCTCCGTCCGCGCGCGCGAGGTCGTCGTCGCCGTCAACGCCTGGGCGGCACGCTGGCGCCCGCTCGCGCGCCGGCTGACCGCCTTCGGAAGCGCGTGCGTCGTGACGGAACCCGTGCCGGAGCTCCTCGCGGAGATGCGGTGGACCGGCGGCGAGGCGATCGTCGACGGGCGGATGTTCGTCCACTACTTCCGGACGACCGGTGACGGTCGGGTGCTGATGGGGAGTGGGGGCGGGCCGATCGCCCGGTCAGGGCGCATCGACGGCCGGCTCTTCGCCGGGGAGGAAGGGCTCGTGCGGGCCGAGGCGGGGCTGCGCGCGCTGCTGCCGTCGCTCGCCGACGCCCGCGTGACGCACGCGTGGGGCGGGCCGATCGACGTCTCGTCCGACCAGCTCCCGTTCGTCGGCACGCTCGACGACCGCGTCCACTACGCCGCCGGCTACTCCGGCAGCGGCGTCGGGCCGAGCTGGCTCGCGGCCCAGGCGCTGGCCGCGCTCGCGCTCGGGGCGGACGACGAGTGGGCAGGGCTCCCGCTCGTGCGTCCGCTCCCCCGGCCGCTCCCGTCCGAGCCGGTGAAGTGGCTCGGCGGAGCGATCGTGCGCCGCGCGACGCTCGCCGTCGAGGACGCCGAGCAGGCCGGACGGCGCCCCCCGCCGGCCGCGCGCGCCGTCGCCGCGCTGCCGCGTCTGCTCGGCCTTCCCCTCGGCCGGCGCTAGGACGCCGTAACCGCCCGGGCGGGTCGGACGTTGTCTGTCTGGACGGACGCGCAGCGTCCGGACACTGCGACACGAATCGAAGGGAGACATCTGTGTACATCCCCGGCATCATCGTCCTGATCCTGGTCGTCCTCCTGCTCATCTGGCTCCTCTAACGGGCCGGACGAGCCTTCTCCGCGCCGCCCGCGGCGTCGCGGAGGATCCGGATCTCAGCCACCTCGACGAAGCCGAGGCGGCGCAGGATCGGCCGCGAGTGCGCGCCCGCCTGGGTGACCAGCGCGGGCGTGCCACGGCGAACGCCCTCGTCCCACCGCGCGCGCACGAGCGCGCGGTAGGCGCCGCGTCCGCGGGCGCGCGGCAACGTCGCACCACAGTTGAGCACGACGCCGGCGGTCGCGAACGTCGCGCGCGCGCTTGCGACGGGCTCTCCGTCGACCAGCGCGAGGTAGAGCGCGCTCTCCGGCGACGCGAGCAGCTGCTCCCACTGCTGGGCGTCGCCTTCGCGCATCGACGCGCGGGCGTCCTCGGGCACGCCGAACGCCTCGCGGGCGATCTCCTGCGACAGCCCGAACTCCTCGGCGGTCGCGACCCGGCGCACCTCGACTGCGGCCGGCGCGGGCGGCGGCTGGTGCGTCAGGATCATCCCGACCACGTACGGCTCGGGATCGTCCTCGAAGCCGAGCGCGACGAGGCGCGCGGGGAGGTCGCCCGGCGTCGCCGACTGCGACACCTCCCACTGGCACCCGAGCGGCCGGTCGAGCCGTCGGAGCACGGCCCTGACCTCGGCGACCGCGGCCTCGACCTCGGTCCCGAGGCGGAGGCGCTGCACGACCGTCGACCACGGGCTGAGCGAGGGGCCCATCCAGATCACGAAGCGCGGATCCTCCAGCCGTCGCTCGCCCAGCGCGAGCGGGGTGGCGACGTTCGAGTGCTCCGCGAGGTCGAGCAGTGCCGGCGCGGGCGTCACCCCGGCCACGCGGCGAGGAGGCGCCGGCGCGTCTCCGCGAGGTGCTCCGGGATCACCTTCACGTCGCCGAGCACGGGCATGAAGTTCGTGTCCCCGCTCCAGCGCGGGACGACGTGCTGGTGGACGTGGTCGACGATCCCCGCACCGGCGACGCGGCCGAGGTTCCACCCGAGGTTGAAGCCGTCCGGAGAGTAGACGGCGCGGAGCGCGGCGATGGCGTCGACCGTCAGCGCGTGCACCTCCGCCGCCTCGGCCGCACCGAGATCCTCCAGCTCGCCGACGTGCCGCAACGGAGCCACCATCAGGTGCCCGGACGAGTACGGAAAGCGGTTCAGGAGCACGAACGCGTGGGCGCCCCGGCGGACGACGAGCTCGTCGTCGCCCTCCAGGGCGAGGCAGAACACGCAACCGGACTGCTCGTCCGCCGCCTGCACGTACTCGAGCCGCCAGGGCGCCCAGAGCTGCCTCGTCACGCCCGGAGCCTACGGGGTGCGGGCGGCGGGGCGCCTACCGCGCGAGCACGAGCGGCACGTCGACCTGGTGCAGGACCGCGCTGCCGCCACCCTCGCCCTCGCCCATGTTGTCCTCGTACACCGTGAGGGTGATCTCTCCCGCGGCGTCGTCCGGGAGGTCGAGCTGCTCGTCGAACGTGCCGCGCTCGCCGCTGCCCGAGGTGGCGGTGACGAAGTTCCGATAGAGCTCGCGGCCGGAGGCGTCCACGACCTTCACCTGGAAGGTCGCCTCGAACGTGTTCGCGGTGCCGCGGATCCGCAGCGGATCGGAGACCGTCTCGCCCGCGGCCGGCGACTCGACGAGGATCGCCGGCGTCTGGCCCTCGATGTCCGCACGCGTGACCGGCGGGTCCACGAGCACGCCCTCGCCGCCGATCGCGTCGACCGGCTCGCCGTCCAGGCGAAACGCGACGCGCTCGACCGTGGGAAACTGCGTCAGCGTCGCCACCACCTGGGCGACGCGCGTCAGCATCGAGAGCGAGCCGCCGCCGGTGCCGTACTCGCCTGAGAGATCGACCGTCGCGGTGCCGTCCGCGATCGCGAGGTCGAGCAGGCGGGTGCCGTCCGGGATGGAGGTGCCGAGGCCGGCCTCGCGCTCCGCAGCGCTCGGTCCCGCGAGGAGCGCCTCCAGCGCCGCGCGCGCGACTGCCTGGCCCTCCGCCTCACGGGCACCGACGCCGAGCTTCTCGCCGCGCAGGAAGTAGACGGCGACGCGTGACGTCGACGGTGCCGCCTCGGTCGTGGAGGGCCCCGTCGCCTCCGTCGTCGTCGCCGCGGTCGTTGCGCCTCCCGCGGGAGAGCCCTCCTCGTCGTCGTCGCCGCCGCACGCTGGGGCGAGCGGGACGAGGACCCCGAGCACGAGCAGGACGAGGATCCTCCTCACCCCCGAAGTGTGGCCTCCGATCCGGTCGGCGTCTGTAATCGATGTGTTCGCGTTCTGCGTCACTCGGTCGGGTGATTGCGCCGACGCCGAAGACGGACCATCCTCGGAGGCACCACCCTCGCCGTCGCGGCCGCGGCTCGACCAAAGGTTCCCCCATGGACGGACTCCGCGACAGGCTCGAAGGTCACCTCCTCACCCGCGCAGCGGCCTTCCTCGACGGCTCGCTCGACGACCGGCGCGACGAGCTCAAGGAGCGGCTCGCCGAGCTCGAAGCCGTGTCGCAGCAGGTCGCCGAGGTCGAGGAGATGCACGCGCGCCTCGTCGAGCGGCTGGGCGACCTCGGCGCGGGTGCCGGCGATTGGGCCGAGCGCGTGGAGCGCCTCGTGGCAGCGGTCGATGCGGCGCGGACGGCACAGGAGCACGAGCGGGCGAAGCGCGTCGCGCTGGCCCGGGACCTCGAGGACGCCCTCGCGAGGGCGGAGGACGCGGCCACGCTCGGCCGGCGCGAGGCGCAGCTCGCGGCCCGCGAGGCCGAGCTCGCGCGGCGCGCCGAGGAGCACGCGGAGGCGGAGCGGTCGCTCGAGCTCCGCGGACGCGAGGTCGACCGCGTCGCGAATGCGCCCGAGCTGCTGGCCCGGCTGGACCAGCGCGAGCAGGAGGCCGTCGAGCGTGAGCGGCGCCTGGAGGTAGGCGAGCGGTTCGTGCTCGGGGAGCGCACGCGGATCGAGGAGGCGCGCGAGCGGCTGGCGGCGCTCGAGCGCGACCTCGAGCGGCGTTCGGAGGCGCTGGCGGACCGCGAGGCCGCGGCCGACGAGGCGGCGGCGGCGTGGGAGGCCGAAGTGGAGCTGCGCGAGCGCCAGCTCTCGCGCGCCGAGGCCGGGATCGGCGAGCGCGAGCGGCTCGTCGCGTCGCGCGAGCGCACGGTGGAGGACTACGTGGCACGCGCCCAGTCGGCCTTCGTGAGTCGCTGAGCGGACTGGCGGGTTGAACGCTCCGGGCGGGCGGCCGTACGATCCGGCACGTGATCCTGCGGCGCGTTCTCCCGCTCCTCCTCGTGCTCGCGCTCGTCGCGTGCGGAGGCGACGACGACGAGGCCGCACCCGCGACGGCGTCGGCGACAACGGAGGCCGCGTCCTCGCGCTGCATCCCGGTCGGTTCCGACCTCATGACGCCGCTCGGGAACGCGATGCGGGACGACGCGCACCGCCTGCGGAACGGCCAGGCGGTCG
>DATHTC010000131.1:0-1790 GCA_035463735.1 Gaiellaceae bacterium
GCCGCGGGCGCGGGCGCCTCGGAGCGGAGCGCGGCGACCTGGTCCTTCGTCAGCGGTCCGCGCAGGTACGACATCGCCCAGCGCGTCGCGAACAGGCGCGGCTGCGGGCGCTTCGAGCTCACGAGCAGGAACTGCCGCTTGCCGAGCGCGCCGATCGTCCAGTCGAGCGCAGCCACGTCCGTCCCCCCGGCCGCGGAGCGCAGCCCTTCGAGCACGCGCGCCTTGTCGTTCTCCGTCTGCAGCCTCCCGACCAGCCACGTGCCCGCGTTCGACATCGCCTTGTAGTCGAGGTCGACGGGGTTCTGCGTCGCGAGCACGAGGCCGACGCCGAACGCCCGGCCCTGCTTGAGGATCGTCAGGATCGGCTTCTTCGCGGGCGGCGCCGCCGTCGGCGGCACGAAGCCGAAGACCTCGTCCATGTACGCGAGCGCGCGCAGGTCAGACGTGCCCGACTGGCCGCGCATCCAGGTGACGAGCTTCGAGAGGACAAGCGTGACGACGAACTGCCGCTCCTCCTCCGACAGGTGCGCGAGATAGACGACGGCGGCGCGCGGCCGGCCCTCGGGCGTGAACAGCAGCGCCTGCAGGTCGAGCGCCGCGCCCTCGCCCCACGCCGCGAACGACGGCGCCGCCACGAGGGCGTTCAGCCGCAGGGCGAGCTCCGTTCGCTCCTCCTTGGGGAAGAACGCGTCGATCTCGAACACGCCGAGCTTGCGCAGCGGCGGCGTCTGGATCTCCCCGATCAGCGCACCGAGGTCCAGGTCGCGGCCCGCGCGCCACGCGTGCTCGACGAGGTTCGAGAGCAGCACGTGCTCGCGGCTCGCGAGCGGGTCGGCCCGGATGCCGGCGAGGGCGAGCAGGCTCGTGACGAGGCCCTCGATCTCGTCCCGCAGCGTCTCGGCCTCCGTCTCCCACGAGAGCGGCGGCGCGCGCAGTGAGCCGACGACGTTCAGCGGCACGCCGGCGGTCGAGCCCGGCGTGTAGATCGTCAGCTCGGCGGCCTCGCGGAGCGCGCGGATGTGCTCCCCGTCGAACCCGTGGGAGGCGAGCCCCTCGCGCCAGTCCGCGGCCGTCTTCTCCGCGAGCTGGTCGACCGAGAGCCCGGCCGCGGTCGCGTCGGACTCGTTCACCCACGGCCGGAAGTCCGCGGCAGCCAGCTCGGGGAACGCGAGCGCGAGGTTGCCCATGTCCCCCTTCGGGTCGAGCACGAGCACGGGGATGCCCGCGAGCAGCGCCTCCTCCAGCAGTACGACGCCGAGCCCGGTCTTGCCCGAGCCGGTCATGCCCACGATCACGCCGTGCGTGGTGAGCTCACTCGACTCGAGCTCGAGCCGCTCCCCGGGAGCGCCACTCTCGTCGAGCTCCGGACCGAGGAAGAACGACCCGCGCGCGCCCACGCGTCGAGTCTATTCGCCCCGTCGCCGCGTCACGTCCTCACGCCTCAGGCGCGAGCGCCGACTCGAGCTTCTCGATCGTGGCGGCCTCGGCCTGCTCCCCACCGCCGGCGGCGGACGAGACGGAGCGCGCGAGCTCGAGGACGAACGCGCGGTAGGCGTCGAGCTCGTCGGGCGCCTTCGCCTGGAGCAGCTGCACGGACGAGCGGAGCGCCGCCAGCGTCTCCGTCTCGACCTCCTGCGGCGAGTCGCCGAACCCGAAGCCGGTGCCGCGGCCCTCCGCGAGCTCGCGGATCACGGGGCTGTCGGCGCTGCGGCGGGCCTCCGTCATGTGCCGCGCCAGTGCACGGGTCTCCTTGAACGTGTCGAAGAAGCTCCGGTCGCTGACGGCGACGA
>DATHTC010000132.1:0-4281 GCA_035463735.1 Gaiellaceae bacterium
CGGCTCGGGTCGCCGCGGCTCGCGGACGAGCTGCTCGCGCTCGTCGAGCTCTCCTGAGTCGCGTCCTTGCCGCGCGCGTGACGACGCCGTACCCTCTATGGCCTGCGGCGCGGCCCGAGGGGGCCCTGATTTGATGACGGACGTCGCCGCAGCACTCCCCGAGGAAAAGAGCGCCCGCACCGCGCGGAGGTGGCGGCCACGACGCCGCCGCGACACCGTCGCCTTCGCGGAGCTCACGTGGGCGCACCACCTCCGCCAGCAGGCGCTCGAGACCGGCGGCGACTACGAGGGGCCGGCGGAGGATCGCTACCGCGTGTTCCTCCGCCGCTTCGAGTCGCAGCACGGGCCGATCGTCGCCGCCTACTGGTGCTCGCGCGAGGCGTCGGGCGCGGCCGTCACCATCCGCCGTCCGGGGCGCCTCGCCCGCCTGTTCGGCGCCGACGACGAGATCCGCCTCCACCGCGCCAGCGACTGGGCGACGAAGGACATGCCGGAGGCGGCGCAGGCGCTGCACACGCTCGAGACGCTGGCGGTCAAGGTCTCCGAGGTGCTGCGCGACACGAGCCAGCGCGTGGCCATGCTGTGGCTGTTCGCCGAGGTGAGCTACCTGCTCGGGTTCGCCGACGGCGAGAAGCGCCGCGACGCAGAGGACACGGCGCGGGTCGTGAAGCACGAGCGCGAGGAGATCGAGCGCGTCGAGACCTACTACCGCTACGCCGCCGTCCGCGCGGCGCACGTGACCTACCTGGGCGGCGCGCTTCTCGGCGTCGTGCCACTCGTCCTCCTCGGCGTCATGTTCCGGGTGCTCTACTCGGCCGAGATCGCCAGCAACGACGTCCGCACCGCGTTCGCGTGCTTCGCGGCGGGCGGCCTCGGCGCGCTCGTCAGCGTGATGTCGCGCCTGACGTCGCGCCAGCTGACGGTGGACTACGACATCGGCAAGGACACGCTGCGGGCGCTCGGAGCGCTGCGCCCGTTCGTGGGCGGCGTGTTCGGCCTCGCCTCCTTCTTCGCGTTGCAGAGCGACATCGTCAACCTCCGCGTCGGCACGACCGACACGGGCTTCGCCTTCTACGTCTTCTTCGCGTTCCTCGCGGGCTTCAGCGAGCGGTGGGCGAGGGACATGCTGCTGAGCGGGGGCACGCGCCTCAGCGGGCGGCAGGAGGAGGCGGAGGCGCGCCCTCCGGGGCCGGCGCCCTCGCACCCCGAGCCGACCGCCTGAGGACGCGCTCGTCGCCGACGCGGCGCGTGAGCCCGTCGGCGTCGAACCGCTCGAGCAGCAGCTGCGCCGGCCGCCGCGACGCTCCGAGGAGGTCGCGGAAGCGCGCCAGGGTGATCCGACCGGCGCGCTCGCACTCCTCCACGAGCCGCCGGCGTGCCTCGTCGTAGGCGCCGCGCGAGACGGCGAGGCCTTCGCCGACGCGGACGAGCGTCCCCCGCTCCTCGAGGAAGGCTGCCAGGCGCGCGTCCCCGACCTTCACGGGCTCGAAGCCGGCGCCTGCGAGCTCCTCCTCCAGCCGCGCCGCCTCCTCGGCCCGCTCGCCGAGGTCCGGGGCCGCGCCCGGGAGGTAGAGCTTCGCGCCCCGCCGCTCGAGCCCGAGCAGCGGCACGACGTCGGCCGCCCACGGATCCGGCGGCACCGGCACGCCGGGGTCGAGCGGGTCGCCGGCGGCGATGCGCTCCCGGAGCGTCCGCTCGAGCTCGTCGAGCCATGCGCGCGAGAAGACCCAACGCCCCGCCTGCTCGAGGCCAGCCGGCGTCCCGTCGAGCAAGTGGCTCAGAGCCACAAGCTCCACGGGCTCGTGGACGAGCGCCGCCGCGTTGCCGCGCTCGACGTGCGCGAAGCGCTCCTCGCTCCGGTGGCGTGGCGGCGCCGGGTCGAGGACGACGCCGCCGCCGAGCGTCGTCCCGCTGCGGAGCACGACCCGGTCGCCGCGTGCCGCGACCACCGGCCGGTCGAGCCGGAGCTGCGCGTACCGCGCGCCCGCTCGAGCGACGCGCGCGGGCGTCGCCGAGGTGCCGTGGTGGACGAGGAGGCGCGCACCATCGGCGATCGGCGCCAGCTCGTCCAGGGCGACGTCCAGGCGGTAGCTCGTCGGGAACGTGCGCGCCGGGACGAGCGCGACGCCGCGGCGAACGGACCGGCGGTCGACGCCGGGCAAGCTCACCGCGACGCGCTGGCCCGCCTCCGCCCGCTCCATCGGCTCGTCGTGCACCTGCACGCTGCGCACGCGCACGTCGGGCCCGCCCGGCTCGAGGCGGAGCGCGTCGCCGGCGCCGATCGAGCCGGACAGCAGCGTGCCGGTGACGACGGTCCCGATCCCGGGGTACGCGAACGCACGGTCGACGTAGAGGCGCGGCGGGCCGACTTTGTGGCTCTGAGCCACTTGCTCCTCCGCCACCCGGGCGAGCGCGCCCCGCAGCTCGGCGAGGCCGGCGCCCGTCTTCGCGCTGACGGGCACGACCTCGGCGCCGGGGACGAGCTCCGCGGCCTCCTCGACCGCCAGCGCGAGGGTCTCCTCGTCAACCGCGTCCGCCTTCGTCACCGCGACGACGCCGCGGTCGACGTCGAGCAGCCGCAGGATCGCGAGGTGCTCGTGCGTCTGCGGGCGCGCCCCCTCCGCGGCGTCGACGACCAGCAGGAACAGGTCGATGCCGGTCGCGCCCGCGACCATCGTCCGGACGAAGCGCTCGTGGCCAGGAACGTCCACCAGCGAGAGCCGGAGGCCGTCGGGGAGCTCGAGGGGCGCATAGCCGAGCGCGATCGAGATCCCGCGCCGCCGCTCCTCCGGGAGCCGGTCGGTGTCCTTGCCGGTCAGCGCGCGGACGAGCCACGTCTTGCCGTGGTCGATGTGGCCGGCGGTGCCGACCGTCAGCGGCACGAGCGGACCGCGCCGGCGACCTCGTCGGCCTCCGCGTCGGTGAGCGTCCGGCAGTCGAGGAGCGTGCGGCCGTCGCGCACGATCGCGACCACCGGCGGGTCCGCCTCCCGCAGCCGCGCCGCCAGCTCCTCCTCGACCGCGCAGGCGAAGCTCTCGACCTCCGCGAGCGGGAGCGCGCCGCCGCCGGCCCGCGCCACCGTCGCCTCGACCTCGCCGCCGATCGCGGCGGCGAGCCGCTCGGCGCGCGCTCGCACCGCGGCCGCCGGCTCGCGCAGCATCCGCACCACCGGGATCGACTCGGGCGCGTCGAGGTAGAGGGCGAGCGTCCCCTCGAGCGCCGCGAGTGTCAGCTTGTCCGCCCGGAGCGCGCGCTGGAGCGGGTGCTGCCGCAGCCGCTCGACGAGCTCCGCCCGGCCGACGACGATCCCGGCCTGCGGGCCGCCGAGCAGCTTGTCTCCGGAGAAGCAGACGAGATCGGCGCCAGCGGCCAGGCTCGCGCGCGCGTCGGGCTCGTCCCAGAGGTCGGCGAGGGCGCCCGACCCGAGGTCGTCGACGAGCGGCAGCGCGTGCCGGCGCGCGATCGCCGCGAGCTCCTCCGGCCGCGGCAGCTCGGTGAAGCCGACGACGCGGAAGTTCGACTGGTGGACGCGGAGGAGCAGCGCCGTCTCCGGCCGGATCGCCCGCTCGTAGTCGGCCGCGCGCGTCCGGTTCGTCGTCCCGATCTCGACGAGCCGCGCGCCGGAACGGCGCAGCACCTCGGGAATCCGAAAGCCGTCGCCGATCTCGATCAGCTCGCCGCGCGAGACGACGACCTCGCGGCCCTCGGCGAGCGCGGCGAGCGCGAGCAGGACCGCGCCCGCGTTGTTGTTGACGACGAGCGCCGCCTCCGCGCCGGTCAGGCGTCGCAGCAGATCGGCGGCGTGGTCCTGGCGCGAGCCGCGCGCCCCCGCGCCGAGGTCGTACTCGAGGTTCGAGTAGCCGCGCCCGACCTCCGTCACCCGCTCGAGCGCGGCACCGGCGAGCGGCGCGCGACCGAGGTTCGTGTGGACGACGACGCCCGTCGCGTTGAGCACGCGCCGGAGCCGCGGCGCGCGGGCGCGGTCGAGCTCCGCCAGCGCTCGCTCGGCGAGGTCGCCGGGATCGGCGCCGACCCGGATCTCCTCCCGGGCCCGCTCGAGCGCGGCGCGGACGGCCGCGAGCGCGAGTGCGCGCGGGGCCGCCGCGAGCCTCGGGTCACGGAGCAGCTCGTCCACCGAGGGGAGGTCGCGCAGCTGCATCTTCGAAAAGTGTAAGGAGAGCCCGCCGCGGCCGGTCACGGCGCCTACCATGGGCAACGCATGGCCGTGCTCGAGGCGAGCACCGTGCGGCGCCCCGCCCGCCGCCTGCGCCGCGTGCTCCT
>DATHTC010000133.1:0-3851 GCA_035463735.1 Gaiellaceae bacterium
AGCTCGGCCATCTTCGCCGGGTCGTTGAGCACGCCCCACACCGTCTCCCGTGGAGCCGCGAACGACCGCTCGCCCGCGACCCTCACCTCGTCTCCACCTCCACGTACGCGCGGCTCTCCTCGGGCCGCTGCAGCAGCTCCCACACGCGGTGGTACGGGTTGTGCGAGTCGCGCACGACGGGCTTGCCCCGCTCCCGCAGGGCGTCCTGGATGGCGGCGCAGACGGCGTGGATGCCGGCCCCGCCGCCCTCGCCCATGCCCTTCGTGCCGAGCTCGGTGAACGGCGACGGCGACTCGACGAACCCGTTCTTCAGCGGCGGCATGTCGAGCGCGTGCGGGACGTGGTAGTCGTAGAAGTTGGGCGTCAGGAGGTTGCCTTCCTCGTCGTACGTGAAGGTCTCCCACATCGCCGCGCCGATCGCGTGCGCAGTGGCGCCGTGCACCTGGCCGTCGACGATCCGGGGGTTGATCCGCCGCCCGCAGTCGTCGACCGCGGCGTAGTCGACGATCTCGTACCAGCCGGTCTCGGGGTCGACCTCGATCACGCAGGCGTGGATCTGCGTCGCGTACGTGAGCGTGAGGTTCCCGAACTTGCGCTCGACGTCCGGCACCTGGAACGGCGGCCGGTACACGTACCGACAGTTCAGCGTCACGCCGAGATCCTCGGGCAGCCCCGCGTTGTTCGCGTTGATGATCGCGCCGAGCGCCATGAACGGGAGCGCCGCCTCCGGGTTCTCGCGCAGGCGTGCCATGCCCTCCGCGAGCTCGATGTCGTCCGGCGTCGCACCGAGGACGACCGCGGCCAGCTTCCTCATCTCGCCGGCGAGCATGTCGGCCGCGCCCTTCACCGCGCCGAGACCCGTGACCGCGAACTGCGAGGCGTACGTCCCCGAGAAGCCGGCATGCGAGTTCCAGTACGAGTCGTGGCCGGCGCGCACGGTGACGTCCTCCGTCGTGCAGCCGAGGATGTCCGCGACCACCTGCGAGGCGGTCGTCTCGTGCCCCTGCCCCTGGGGGGTCGTTCCGAGCGTGACCACGACCTCGCCGAAGATGTCGAGCTTGACCGTGGCGACCTCGTTGTTGCCGGAGAACTGGAGCTCGGGGTTGATGAGCCGCGACTGGCCGAAGTTGTTCGTGCCCGAGTCGAGCGTCGAGCCGATCCCGAACCCGAGCAGCTTCCCGCGCGAGGCCGCGTCCTCGCGCCGCCGCTCGAGGTCGCGGTAGCCGACGAGGTCGAGCGCGATGTCGAGGCAGCGTGCGTAGTCGCCCGAGTCGTAGACGCAGCCGTTCGGCGTCTCGTACGGCATCTCCTCGGCGCGGATGTAGTTGCGCTTCCGCACCTCGACCGGGTCGAGGCCCAGCTCGTTGGCGACGATGTCGATCACGCGCTCGGTGAACCACAGGTGCTGCATCCGCGAGTAGCCGCGGTTCGGCGAGCACGGCGCCTTGTTCGTCATCACCTGCGTGAACTCGAGCCGGATGTTCCGCCAGCGGTAGCAGCCGGGCGTCACCTGCGACCAGATCACGCCGCCGAGCGGCTCGTAGCGGAGGAACGCGCCGGCGTCGTCGAGCGCCTTCGCCCTGAACCCGAGCAGCGTCCCGTCCGCCTTGACGGCGACCTCGACGTCCTGGAACCACCGCTCGTTCCCGTGCGACATGTTCTGGTGGAAGTCCGTCCGCCACTCGGTCCACTGGATCGGCCGGTTGAGCTTCCGCGCCAGCAGGCAGCACGCGACGAGGTGCGGGTGCGACGTGATCTTGTTGCCGAAGCCGCCGCCGATGTCCTGCGAGACGAAGCGGAGCTTGTCGAGCCCCACCCGCATCGCCGGGCCCATCATGATCGCCGCGAATCCCGGGAACTGGTTGTTGGACGTGATCGTCCACTGCCCGGTGCCGCGGTTGTACTCGACGAGCGCGCCGTCGCACTCGAGGGGCGTCGAGTTGAACCGGTCGAAGTGGAGCTCCTTGATCCGGACGACGTGGTCGGCCTCCGCGAGCGCCCCCTCGACGTCGCCCCAGTCGTAGACACCCTCCCAGGCGAGGTTCCCGCCCGCCTCCTCGTGCAGCACCGGCGCGTCGTCGTCCTGTGCCCGCCGCGCGTCGGTGACCACCGGCAGCGGCTCGTAGTCCACCTCGACGAGCTCGGCGGCGTCACGCGCGAGCTCGCGCGTCTCGGCGACGACGGCGGCGACCGGCTCGCCGACGTGGCGCGCCCGGCCGACCGCGAGGGCGTAGTCCTTCACGTGCGCGCCCGGCGGCGACGAGATCTGGAAGAACGGGTCGGTGAGGATCGCGACCTCGTCGCCCGTGAGGGTGCCGAACACGCCGGGCACCTCGAGTGCCTTCGAGACGTCGATCGAGCGGATCCGCGCGTGCGAGTACGGCGAGCGCACGAACCAGAGGTAGCCCATCTTGTGGCGCTTGACGTCGTCGACGAACACGCCCTGCCCCTGCACGAGCCGCCTGTCCTCCTTGCGCGGCGTCGACTGCCCCATGAACCCCTTCTGCGGGGCCTGGAGCTCCTCGCGGACGGTGGTGCTCACGCCTCCACCCCCGGCGCCGCGACATCGCCGCGAGACGCCGCCATCACGGCCTCGACGATCAGCACGGGGGAAGCCATGTTTCCCCCGTGGGCCCCCTTCTTCGAAGAGCTCACGCCCCCACCCCCGGCGCCGCGACGTCGCCGCGAGACGCCGCCATCACGGCCTCGACGATGTTCCAGTAGCCGGTGCAGCGGCAGATGTTGCCCTGGATCGCCTTCTTCACCTCGTGCTCGGTCGGCTCGGGGTTCGACCGGAGCAGCGCTGTCGCGCTCATCAGCATGCCGGGCGTGCAGTAGCCGCACTGGAGCGCGTGCCGCGCGCTGAAGGCCTGCTGGAGCGGCGTCAGCTCGTCGCCCTCCGCGAGCCCCTCGACCGTCTCGATCGAGGCGCCGTCGACCTGCACCGCGAGGAGCATGCAGCTCTTCACGAGCTGCCCGTCGAGGATCACCGAGCAGGCCCCGCAGTTGCCGGTGTCGCAGCCGACGTGCGTCCCCGTCAGGTCGAGCTCGTCGCGCAGGAAGTGGACGAGCAGGCGGCGTGCCTCCGCCTCGCGCTCGTGCACCTCCCCGTTCACCGTGACGCTGATCCGGGCGCTCGTGACGGGCTCCATCTAGCTCCTCTCGCTCGCCGCGCGCACGGCCCGCACCGCCAGCACCTCCGCGAGGTGCTGCCGGTACTCGGCCGAGGCGTGGACGTCGGACGGGGGCTGCAGGCCGGCGTCGCGCACGGCGGCGCGGACGCTGTCGTCGTCGGTGCCCTGCGGCAGGACGAGGACGGGGACGGCGTCGACGCATCCGATCGCGACGCGCGGGTCGCCGTCGAGGTTCGCCGCGGCGTTGACGATGCAGGTGCCGTCCGCGCCGAGGGTGACCGCGGCGAACCCGTCGCGGCCGCCGGCCGGGAGCGTGATCGCCGTGAGCAGCTCGCCCGGCCCGACGGCTGTGAGGTACACGCCGAGGAAGAACTCGGCAGCGGGCACCTCGCGCTCGCCGCCCGGGCCGACGACGGTCATCGTCGCCGCGAGGGCGGCCATCAGCGGCGGGAAGTGGTTCGTCGGGTCGTTCGAGCAGACGTTGCCGCCGATCGTGCCGCGGTTGCGGACCTGGACGTCGGCGATCTGCGACGCGACCTCCGCGACGACCGGCCGTTCCTCGGCGACCGCCGGGTCGAGCGTCAGCTGGGTGTACGTGGCCATCGCGCCGAGCCGGAGCCCGCCGCCGTCGACGCGCTCGATCGACCGCAGCGCCTCGAGCCCGTTCAGGTCCACGAGGACGTCCGGCGATGCGGCGCGCGCCTTCATCACGTTCAC
>DATHTC010000134.1:0-6477 GCA_035463735.1 Gaiellaceae bacterium
GCCGTAGAGCACCGTCGGCGCCCCGCGCAGCAGGTAGAGCAGGTCGTGCGCGAGCAGGTCGCGGCGCAGCAGCTCGTTGCCCGAGGCGCGCGACCGCTCCTGGAGCTGGAACGCCGCGCGGCCCATGTCGTGGTTGCCGAGAAACGTCGGCGGCACCGGCGCGCGCCCGTCGGCGAGCCGGAAGTAGTCGTCGTCGGCGAGCCGGGTCGCGACCGCCCGCGCGCTCACCTCGCCGCCGGCGAACCCCGCGAGCGCGCCCTGCAGCGGGAAGTCGAGCAGGTTGGGGAGCCCGCGGTCGCGCACGTAGGGGACGAGGTCGATCGAGCTCCCGAGGAGGACCTCGCCGAAGAGCTGGAAGTCGGGGACGCCCGCACGGCGCGCGGCGGCCATGATCCTCGGCACCCAGACCCGGAAGAAGGCCCGGTCGACGTGGCGGGCGGTGTCCACGCGGAAGCCGTCGACCTTGTACCTCGCGATCCACGACCCCCACAGCTCCGCGAGGCCGTTGACGACGACCGGCTGCTCCGTGAACAGGTCGTCGTGACCGTAGACGTCGCCCTGCTCGTAGCAGAGCTCCGAGCACGAGCTCCAGTTCACGTCGCCGCGGTTGTGGTAGCGGGTGACGTCGTTCAGCCATTCGGGCCGCTTCAGGTTCCGCTCCTCGGCGAGCACGAGCGGCGGCCGCGGAAAGCTGCGCGCGTTCAGGCACGGGAACGTGCGGCCGCCGGCGTACCGCGCCGGGTCGAACACCCGGCCGTTGCAGTCGCGGTAGGGGACGTCGCCGGCCCAGCTGCTGCCGCCGGTCGGGAGGATCACGTCCGCGGTGTGGTTGACGACGACGTCGAGGTAGACCTTCATCCCGAGCCGGTGCGCGCACTCGACGAGCGCGGCGAAGTCCGCCTCGGCGCCGAGGTGCGGGTCGACCGTGGTGAAGTCGAGGCCCCAGTAGCCGTGGTAGCCGGCCGTGCCCGCGATCACCGGCCTCTGCTTCACGGGCGGCGTCACCCACAGCGCCGTGAACCCGAGCTCGCGGATCCGCGCGAGCCCGTCCCCGGTCGTGCAGCCGCCGACGAGCCCCTTCAGGTCGCCGCCGTGGTAGTAGCCGGTGTCGGCCGGGTCGTACCCGGTGACGGCGCGTGTGCCGTCGAGCCCGCCGCGGTCGTTCGCCGGGTCGCCGTTCGCATACCGGTCGGGCATCACGAAGTAGATCCGCTGCGCCGAGAGCGAGGAGTACGCGGGCGGCTGCGACAGGGCCCTGAGCGCCGCCCCTGCCGGCGGCCGTGGCGTCGCCTCGGAGGCGGCGTTCGCGCCGGGGAGCCCGCCGAGCGCGATCACCGCGACCGCGGCGACCGAGCTAGCGCAGCGGCGCACCGGTCTCGCGGTCGAAGAAGTGGGCGTGCGCGACGTCGACCGCGACCGGCATCTCGCGGTCGAGCTCGAGCTTCACGTGCGGCGGGAACGCCGCCACGAGGTTCGGCCTGGACGCCGTCACGCCCTCTGCGGCCTCCTCTTCCTCCTCGTCGGCGTCGAGCACGCCCTCGAACCCGACGGCGCGGATGCGCGGCGCGTCGATCCGGAAGTAGGCCACCGACTCGTCGCCGAGCGCCTCGATCAGGTCGAGCCGCGCGGTCAGCGTCGGCAGGTCGGACCGCGCTGCGGCCGGATGGAGCGAGCTCGCCCGGATCCCGAGCACGACCGTTTCGCCGTCCTTCGTGCGGCAGCCCGGGTAGCGCTCGAGCGCCTCCGCGGGCACGGACAGCCGCTGCGACCCGAGCTGCAGCTCGACGCCGCCGTTCTGCGACGTGACCGTCGCCTCGAGCAGGTTCATCGGCGGCGTGCCGATGAAGCCGGCCACGAACATGTTCGCGGGGACGTCGTAGAGGCGCTGCGGCGCGTCGACCTGCTGGAGGACGCCGCCGGACATGACCGCGACCCGGTCGCCCATCGTCATCGCCTCGACCTGGTCGTGGGTGACGTAGATCGTCGTCGTCTGCAGCTCCCGCTGCAGCTTCGCGATGTCCGCCCGCATCTGGACGCGGAGCTTCGCGTCGAGGTTGGAGAGCGGCTCGTCCATCAGGAACGCCTGCGGCTGGCGCACGATCGCGCGCCCCATCGCCACGCGCTGCCGCTGGCCGCCGGAGAGCTGCTTCGGGCGCCGGTCGAGGTACGGCGCGAGGTCGAGCAGCTTCGCCGCCCACGCCACGCGCTCGTGAATCGTCGCCTTCGGGGTCTTCCGCAGCCGCAGCCCGAAGGCGATGTTCTCGGCCACCGTCAGGTGCGGGTAGAGCGCGTAGTTCTGGAACACCATCGCGACGTCGCGCTCCTTCGGCGACGCGTCGTTGACGACGCGGCCGCCGATCTTCAGCGTCCCGTCCGAGATCTCCTCCAGCCCCGCGACCATCCGCAGCGCCGTCGTCTTCCCGCAGCCGGAGGGCCCGACGAGCACGAGGAACTCGCCGTCGTGCACCTCCAGGGTGAGGTCGTCGACGGCGTGGAACCCGTTGGGATAGACCTTGTCGACCTCCTCGAACGTCACCTCGGCCACGAGGTGTCACCTCCTCTACGACAGTCTCCAGACGTGGAACGCCGGCCCCTCGGCCGGCAGGACGGCGACACCCGCGACGAGCTCGGCGTCGGCGCCCTCGACGGTCTCGAGGACGCTCGCGCCGAGCGCCGCGAGGGGCACGTTCAGGGACGGCGACGCGGCGCGGCTCGCCAGGCACAGCAGGCGCTCGCGCGGCGACTCGCGCAGGTAGGCGATCACGTCGTCGCCGGCGTGGACGAGGCGGATCCCGCCGCGCGCGAGCGCGTCGCTCGAGCGGCGCAGCGCGATCAGCCGCCGGTAGTCGTCGTGGAGGACGCGGTCCCACGCCTCGGGGCGATCCCACGGCATCGTCCGCCGCGCGTCCTCGCCCCATGCGCCCTCGAGCCCGAGCTCGTCCCCCGCGAACACCATCGGCACGCCGGGCGTCGTCATCTGCAGCCCGACCCCGACGAGCTGGCGCTCGCGCGAGCCGGCGACGGTGCGGAACCGTGCCGTGTCGTGGCTGTCGAGGAGCGTCCACGAGTGCAGCACCGCGGGCCAGGGCACGCCCGCGCGGAAGGCGCGCATGGCGGCGACGGCCGCGCCGCCGGGAATCTGCGGGAGGCCGACGGGCATCGCCCAGAAGCCGCGGCGGAGGCCATCGGGGAGCGTGTCGCCCCGCAGCCAGCTCCAGACGGGCCGCATGAAGCCGGAGTAGTTCATCACGCCGTGCCAGCCGCCGGCCGCGAGGTCGGCCCGGAAGTCGTGCGCGTGCTCTGCGACCACCAGCGCGCCGTCCGCCGCCGCGCGCACCGCCCGCGCCACCTCGGCGTTGAGGTCGATCGAGCCGTGCCGCCCGGTCATGTTCGCGACGTCGATCCGCCATCCGTCGAGGCCCGCGTCGAGCCAGCGCCGGACGACGGCGATCATCCGCCGCCGCAGCTCCTCCGAGCGCCAGTCGAGCTTCGGCAGCGCCGCGACCCCCAGCCACGACTCGTACCCGTGCGGGAGTGCGTCGTCGAAGAGGAAGAACTCTCGCTCGAGCGCCCCCGGGCTCGCGTGCGCGGCGCGGAACCACTCGTGCCCCGCGCCGACGTGGTTCGTCGTCAGGTCGGCGACGACGCGGATCCTGCGGCCGCGCGCGGCCCGCACGAGCGCGTCGAGCGCCTCGTCGCCGCCGAGCAGCGGGTCGACGCGGTCGAACGCCGTCGCGTCGTACCGGTGGATGCTTCCCGCGGGGAAGAACGGCGTGAGGTACACGACGTTCGCGCCCAGCGCCTCCACGTGTCCGAGCCGTTCGGCGATCCCGCGCAGGTCGCCCCCGTACCACTCGTACGGCGTCTCCGGCCCGCGCCCGGTGACCGGCTCGTCCCACGCGCGGGGCACCGCCCACGCGGGGGGAGACGCGTGCACGCCGCCGCGCGCGAACCGGTCGGGGAAGATCTCGTAGACGACGGAATCCGCGTGCCAGGCCGGGCCACCGGCGCGCACGGAGAGGACGAAGTCGTCGGCGTCCGGGACGTCGTGGCGCACGAGGCCGATGCCGTTCACCCACGCGTAGCCGACGTCGCCGCCGGCCAGCAGCCACCGATACGGCGTCACCAGGTTCCGCGCCGGAAAACGGGCGATCCACCAGGTGTCCTGCTCGCCCTCGGCGTCCGGCTCGGCCGGGACGACCCGCGCCTCCCCGTCGTGGACGTAGCGGAGCGCGACCTGGCGAACGGCCGTCCCGCGCGGCACGCGCAGGCGGACGACCGCCTCGCCGCCGAGCTCGTCCGGCGACTCGAGCACGTACTCCTCGGAGCCGTCGTGATGCGGCAGCTCGAGCGCAGTGCGCGCGGGAGCCTCGGGAGCGGCGAGCGTGCTCATCCCTTGACCGAGCCCTGCGTCAGCCCGGCGACGATGAAGCGCTGCAGGAACTGGAAGATGACGACGACGGGGATCGCGGCCAGGAGCACGCCGGCGGAGAAGACGCCCCACTGCTCCGAGTACTGCTTGTCGATGAAGGAGCGCATCCCCACCGGCAGCGTGAAGTGGTCGCGCGTCTGCATCAGCGTCGAGACGATCACGTACTCGTTCAGCGTCGCCACGAACGAGAACAGGCCGACGACGGCGAGCACCGGCGCCGCGAGCGGGAGCACGACGCCCCAGAAGACCTGCGACGGCGTCGCGCCGTCGACGCGCGCCGACTCGTCGAGCTCGGCCGGGATCGTGTCGAAGAAGCCCTTCATCAGCCACGCGTTCACCCCCATCGCGCCGCCGAGATAGACGACGGTGAGCGCGGTGAACGAGTTCAGCCCGAGCACCGGGAAGACGTCGCCCGTCTCGAGCACGATCAGGTAGATCGCCACCACCGCGAGCAGCTGCGGGAACATCTGGATCAGCAGCAGCGTCAGCATCCCCATGCGGCGCCCGCGGAAGCGGAAGCGGCTGAATGCGTACGCGGCCAGCGCGCCGAGGATCACCGTCAGGATCGCGGTGGCCGAGGAGACGACGAGCGAGTTCGCGTACCAGCGCGGGTACGGGATGTCGTTCTCCGCCCCGGCCACGGTCACCGTCCCGGAGAGGATGGTGCGGAAGTTGTCGAGCGTCACGTCGCGCGGGATCAGCGCCGCCCCGCTGAGCGTGCCGTCGACGCTGAACGCGGCCGAGGCGATGTACGCGACGGGGAAGAGCGAGAACGCGATCGCGAACAGGGCGACGAGGTGCCGCCACCACGTGCCTCTGAACGTGTGCCGCGGCGCCCGCAGCCTCCGCGTGCGCGCGGCGGCGCCGACCGCGGCGCCGGTCTGGGCCTGCTCGACGGTGCTCATGCGCGCTCTCCCCTCACGCGAGGTTCTCCAGGGACTTCGACCGCCAGAACGAGAACGCCGAGATCGCGGCGACGATGAAGAAGATCGCGAGCGAGACGGCGCACGCGAGCGCGTAGTCCTGCCCCTTCCCGGCCTCGAAGGCGATCTTGTACGTGTACGAGATGAGGATGTCCGTGGCGCCCGCGACCGACTGGTCCTCGGCCGGCGGACCGCCGCCCGTCAGCAGGTAGATGTTGTTGAAGTTGTTGAAGTTGAACGCGAACGACGCGATCAGAAGCGGGGCGACCGCGACGAGCAGCAGCGGCAGGGTCACGCGGCGGAAGATCTGCAGGACGCCGCCGCCGTCGACCTTCGCCGCCTCGACGAGCTCCCCCGGGATCGACTGCAGCGCGCCGAGCGAGACGAGGAAGAAGTACGGCACCGTCAGCCAGACGCTGACGAGCACGCACGAGACCTTGGCCCAGTACGGGTCGAAGAGCCACGGGATGTTCGTGTGGAGCACGTTGTTGACGACGCCGAAGTCGTCGTTGAGCAGTCCGGCCCAGACGAGCAGCGAGAGGAAGCCCGGGATCGCGTACGGGATGATCAGCAGCGAGCGGTAGCCGCGGAGGAAGCGCATCCCAGGCTTGTCGAGCGCGATCGCGAGGAACAGCCCGATCGCGAACGACACCAGCACGGTGAGCGTCGCGAACGCCATCGTCCAGACGAACACCCGGACGAACGGGTCGCGGACCAGCGGGTCGTTCCGGAGCCGGGAGAAGTTCTCGGTGCCGACGTGCGTGCGCCAGCCCGGCTCGAGCTCCTCGCCGTTCGCCGCGGTGAACGAGCCGTGGTCGTTGTCCCGGAACACGACCCCGTCGCTGATCCGCGTGAACGTGTCCGCCTGCGGGTCGTACCGCAGCGTCGGCTCCAGCGTGAGCGCGACCTCGAGCCCCTCGGGGCGGATCGCCGCGGTCTCGCCGACGGGGACCGTGTACGCCGCGAGCTGGGCGTCGAGCGCGGGCAGGGCGCTCGCGGGCACGAGCGTGTAGCCCGGCGGCGCCTCGGCGATCGTCCCCTCCGGGGTGAGGGTCACGCCTGCGTTCGGCTCGAGGCCCTCCGCGGTGCCGATCGCGCCCTCCCCCGTCCGGTCGTCCACGA
>DATHTC010000135.1:0-9948 GCA_035463735.1 Gaiellaceae bacterium
GCCGATCTACATCGCCGACGCGGCGCTCTACCTGATGTCGACCCAGCCCGACCTCGGGATCGAGAACGTCTACGAGCTCGACGACGAGCAGTTCCAGGCGGCGGTCGACCTGCTGAAGAAGCAGCGGGAGATCATCGGCGAGTACTGGTCGGACTACACGAAGGAGCTCGCCGCCTTCAAGTCCGGCGACTCGGTGCTGGGAACCACGTGGCAGGTGATCGCGAACCTCGCCCAGGCGGACAAGGTGCCGGTCGAGACCACGCTCCCGAAGGAGGGCGCGACGGGTTGGTCGGACACGTGGATGATCTCGTCGAAGGCGAAGAACCCCAACTGCGCCTACATGTGGCTGAACCACATCATCTCGCCCGAGGCGAACGCGGGCGTCGCCGAGTGGTTCGGCGAGGCGCCGTCGAACGCGAAGGCGTGCGACCTGACTGCGGACGAGAACCACTGCGAGACGTTCCACGCCGACGACGAGGAGTACTTCGAGCAGGTCTGGTACTGGACGACCCCGACGAAGGAGTGCCTCGACGGGCGCGGCCCGATCTGCAAGGACTACTCCGAGTGGGTGCAGGCCTGGACCGAGGTCAAGGGGTAGCCTCGCGCCCGCGAGCGGCGGCGGCTCACGCCGGGCAGAGCCCGGCTCCGCCGCCGCCTCGGGCCGCAGGCCGCCCTCCCGTCGGGGGCGCGTGCGTCTGCACTGTGCCCCCTCCGTGCGGGACGATCTGCGACCCGTCGGGATCGCGAGGAAGCGATGGCCACGCACACAGCGCTGTCTGACCATCCTGCGCCCCGCTCGCCGGGGCGCAGGATGGCCGCGTTCTTCTTCCACCACCCTCGCGCGGGGCTCGCGGCGCTGCTCGCCGGCCCCGTGGGGTGGCTCGCGGTCGCGTACCTCGGCTCGCTCGCGCTCCTGTTCGTGGCCGCCCTGTGGTCGCTCGACCCGTTCACGGCCGAGATCGTCCACGAGTACTCGCTCGACAACTTCCGGCTGCTGTGGGAGAGCGAGGTCTACCGGCAGATCGCGGCCCGCACGATCTTCATCGCCGCCGCGGTCACCCTGACCGACGCGCTGCTGGCGCTCCCGATCGCCTTCTACATGGCCAAGGTCGCCTCGCGCCGGACGCGCGCGCTGCTCGTCGTGCTCATCCTGATGCCGCTGTGGACGAGCTACCTCGTGAAGGTCTACGCGTGGCGGATCATGCTCGCCGAGAACGGGTTCGTGAACTGGCTGCTCGAGCCGTTCGGGCTCGAGGGCCCCGGCTACGGCAACGTCGCGGTCTGGCTCGTGATGAGCTACCTGTGGCTGCCGTACATGGTGCTGCCGGTGTACGCCGGGTTCGAGCGCATCCCCGACTCGCTGCTGGAGGCGTCCTCGGACCTCGGCGGCAAGGCCTGGACGACCCTGCGCCGGGTGGTCCTGCCGATCGTGTTCCCGGCGATCGTGGCGGGCTCGATCTTCACCTTCTCGCTGACGCTCGGCGACTTCATCACGCCGCAGCTGCTGTCGAGCACGCAGTTCATCGCGAACGTCGTCTACGTCAACGTCGGCGTCGCGAACAACCTGCCGCTCGCGGCCGCGTTCGCCACCGTGCCGGTGGTGGTGATGATCGCGTACCTGCTCGTGGCGCGCCGGCTGGGCGCGTTCGAGTCGCTGTGACACTGTCGCCGGCGGCGAGGTGGGTGCTGCGCGTCGCGAGCGTGGCGACCCTCGTGTTCATCTGGGTCCCGCTCGTGATCGTGGGGCTGTACGCCTTCAACGACAGCCGCATCCAGGCGTGGCCGATCGAGGGGTTCACGCTCGAGTGGTTCGAGCGCGCGCTGAACAACCCGGGCGCCCGCGCCGCACTCTGGTACTCGGTGCAGGTGGCGTTCGCGGCCACGGCGGTGGCGCTCGCCCTGGGCACGCTGCTCTCGCTCGCGGTCGCACGCCACCGCTTCTTCGGGCGAGAGGCGCTCTCGTTCCTCGTCATCCTCCCGATCGCGCTCCCCGGGATCGTGACCGGGATGGCGCTGAACGCGACGTTCACGCAGTTTCTCGGCGTGGACCTCGGGCTCTTCACCCTCGTCGTCGCCCACGCGACGTTCTGCATCGTCGTCGTCTACAACAACGTCATCGCGCGGCTGCGGCGCACCTCGCGGTCGTTCGAGGAGGCGAGCGCCGACCTCGGCGCGACGACGTGGCAGACCGCGCGGGACGTCGTCTTCCCGGCCACGCGGACGGCGCTGCTCGCCGGGGCGCTGCTCGCGTTCGCGCTCTCGTTCGACGAGGTGATCGTGACGACCTTCACGGCGGGCCCGGACCAGACCCTCCCGATCTGGATCCTCAACAACCTCTCGCGCCCGAACCAGCTGCCGGTGGTGAACGTCGTCGCGCTCGTCGTGATCGTGCTCTCGGCGATCCCCGTCTACGCGGCGTCGCGGCTGACGAGCGACGCCGGAGGGTTCACGGGCGCCCGGTAGCCCTAGCCGGCGGCGCGTGCGCGCTGGCGGCGGGGCGCCTCCTCCGCCCGGCGCTCCGCGACCGGGATCTCGACGGTGAAGGTCGAGCCGCTCCCGGGCCGCGACTCGACCCAGATCCGGCCGTCCATCATCCGCACGAGCTCGCGGCAGATGTACAGGCCGAGCCCGGTGCCGCCGATCCCGCGCGTCATGTGCGGGTCGAGCCGGTAGAACTTCTCGAACACCCGGCGGTGCTCCTCCGCCGGGATCCCGAGGCCCTCGTCGCGGACGGTGAAGCGGACGGCGCCGTCCTCCTGCGCCAGCGCCAGCCGCACCTCGCCGCCGTCCGGGGAGTACTTGACGGCGTTCTCGACGAGGTTCTCGAGCACCTGCCGCAGCTGTGCCGGATCGGCCGCGACCTCGGGCACACGGTCGGCCACGTCGAGCTCGACGGTGACGTTCTCGGGGAGGTGCACGCGGGCGGTCTCGACGACGTGTCCGACGAGCTCGACGGGGTCGCACCGCTCGATCCGCACCTGCAGCCGGCCGGAGTCGAGATGGCTGGCGACGAGCAGGTCGTTGACGATCTGCGCGAGCCGCTCCGACTCGTCGGCGATCACGCTGAGGAGCCTGGCCCGGAGGTCGTCGCCGAGGTCGAGGTCGGGGCGGAGGATGGTCAGCGCCGAGCCGTGGATGGCGGCCAGCGGCGTGCGCAGCTCGTGCGAGACGGTGGCGACGAAGTCCGACTTCATCGCCTCCACGCGCCGCTCCTCGGTCAGGTCCCGGAACGCGTACACGACGCCCTCGTCGAAGCCGACGCCGGCGCCCGAGATCCAGAGCTCGCGCTCGTCGAGCTCGAGCGGGAGGGTGAGCGCGGACACGGTCTGCCCAGGCGTCTCGACGACGGGCACGAGCGACGCGAGCTCGTTCCACCCCGGCACGACCGAGCCGAGCGGGCGGCCGAGCGCCTCGCTCTCCGGGATCCCGGTCATCGTCGCCGCGGCAGGGTTCCAGAGGCGGACGATCCCGTCGCGGTCGACGAGCACCACGCCGTCGCCGACGTTCGCGAGCGCGCGGGCGGCCTGCGCGCGCCGCTCCGCCTCCGCGTAGAGGCGGGCGTTCTCGATCGCCGTCGCGGCGCGCCGCGCGAGCTCCTCAGCGAGCGCGAGGTCGTCGGGCCCGTACGAGCGGCCGGACTCCGCCTGGACGAAGCTGATCGCCCCGGCGACGCGCTCGCCGGTGACGAGCGGCACGGCCAGGTACGAGCGGATCCCGAGCTCCCGCAGGAGTTCCAGGTGGAGCTCGTCTTTCGCGGCGGCCGCGAGCATGTCCTCGGTCACCTCAGGGACGAGCTCCGGCTCGCCCGTGCGGACGACCCGGGCGACGGCGTTCTCCTCGTGCGGGCTCGTCGGGTACCGCACCTGGAGCTCCTCGGCGAGCAGCAGCTTCGCCGGGTCCGCGTGGGCGATCCCGAGCTGCCGGATGGAGCCGTCGTCCTCGACGACGTGGACCGTCGCCCAGTCGGCGATCGCGGGGACGGCTGCGTGCGCGACGTCGGCGAGGGTGGCGCGGTAGTCGAGCGACGAGCCGAGGATTGCCCCCGCCTCGACCAGGAACCGCTGCGCGTCCTGCGCCTTGCGGCGGTCGTCGATGTCGGTCGCGGTGCCCACGTAGCCCGTGACCGTCCCGGACGCGTCTCGCAGCGGCACCGACCGGCCCAGGTGCCAGCGGTACTGGCCGTCCGCGCGCCGGAAGCGGTACTCCATCTCGAACACGTCCTCCGTCCGCGCAGCCTGCTCGAAGCGCGCGAAGGTCTCCGGCAGCTCGTCGGGGTGGACGACGACGTGCCAGTCGTTCTGCGTCGCCTGCTCGGGATCGATCCCCGTGTACTCGAACCAGCGGCGGTTGTAGTACGTCGCGCGGCCCTCGAGGTCGTTGATCCACACGATCTGCGGCATCGCCTCCGCGAGCGTCCGGTACCGCTCCTCGCTCTCGAAGACGGCCTCCTCGACCACGCGGCGCCGCAGCTCGACCTCCTGCTCGCGCAGCTGCTCGCCCTTCTGCCACAGCTCCACGAACACGGCCACCTTCGAGCGGAGCACGTCGGCGTCGAAGGGCTTCAGGATGTAGTCGACGGCGCCGGCCGAGTAGCCCCTGAACACCTGCTCGCTCTCGCGGCTGATCGCCGTCAGGAACAGGATCGGGGTGTGCCGCGTCCGCTCGCGCTGCTTGATCAGCCGCGCCGTCTCGAACCCGTCCATTCCCGGCATCTGGACGTCGAGCAGGATCACCGCGAAGTCGCGGCGGAGCAGCTCCCGCAGCGCCGCCTCACCCGAGGTCGCCCGCACGAGCTCCTGTCCGAGCGGCTCGAGGATCGCCTCCAGCGCGACGAGGTTCTGCTCGCGATCGTCGACGAGCAGTACGGGGGCCTTTCTCGCTACGCGAGAACGGCCAAACGCCACCTCGGTCACGATGTGATCTCTTTAGCCGTTTCGGCGTGAGCCGAAATGGCGTCCGCAAGGAACGGGCCGATCTCCTCCAGCAGCAGCACCGCGTCCACCTTGGTCGCGCGCAGTGCCGCCTCCGGCATCTGCGGCGCCTCCGCCGTCCGCGGGTCCTGCACGACCGCCAGCCCGCCGGCGCGCGTGATCGCGGCGAGACCCGCGGCGCCGTCGGCGTTCGCGCCCGTGAGGAGGACGCCGATCGACGCGGCCCCGTACGCGTCCGCCGCCGACTCGAAGAGGACGTCGACGGAGGGCCGCGCGTACTGGACGGGCGCGTCGACCGAGAGCGAGAACGAGCCCGGCTCGACCAGCAGGTGGTAGTCGGGCGGCGCCACGTACACGTGCCCGCGCTCGATCGCGTCCTTGTCCGAGGCCTCCGTCACGCGCAGGCGCGTGTGGCGCTGGAGCAGCGACACGAGCGCCGTCCCGTCCGCCTCCGGAGCGCGGTGCTGGGCGACGACCAGCGGCACCTCGAGCTCGTCCGGGAGCGTGTCGAGGAGGGCGCTCACGGCGCGTAGCCCGCCCCACGACACGCCCACCACGACCAGCTCGTAGCTCATGCGACCTTCCGGTAGATCCGCTCGCCCGCGTCCAGCTCCTCGTACCGGTCCGCGTACCGGCTGAACCGGATCGACTCCTTGTGCCCGAGCGCCAGCACACCGAACATGGCGAGGCTCTCGTAGAAGAGCTCGTGCACCCGGTCCTGGAGCGGGCGGTCGAAGTAGATCATCACGTTCCTGCACACGATCGCGTGGAACTCGTTGAACGAGCGGTCGGAGACGAGGTTGTGCTGCGCGAAGACGACGTTGTCCGTGAGCGACCGCTGGAAACGCGCGCCGTCGTAGGCTGCGAGGTAGTACTCGGAGAACGCGCGGCTGCCCCCGGCCCGGACGTAGTGCTGCGTGTACTCCTGCATCTTCTCGAGCGGGAACACACCCGCCCGCGCGCGCTCGAGCACCGCCTCGTTGATGTCCGTCGCGTAGATGCGCGTGCGGTCGTAGACCTCCTCCTCGCGGAGCAGGATCGCGAGCGAGTAGGTCTCCTCTCCCGTGGAGCAGCCGGCGTTCCACACGCGGGCGAACGGGAAGGTCCGCAGCAGCGGGACGACCCGCTCCCGGAACGCGCGGTAGAAGCTCGGGTCGCGGAACATCGAGGTGACGTTGATGGAGAGGTCGAGCAGGAGCCGCTCCATCACGCGGGAGTCGTGGAGCACGGCCTCCTGGAGCCCCGACACCGACTCCAGCCCCTCGCCGCGGATGCGCCGCCACACCCGCCGCTTCAGCGACGCGGGCGCGTACTCGCGGAAGTCGAATCCGTAGCGGCGGTGGATCGCCTCGAGCAGGAGCTCGAGCTCGAGGCGCTCGAGCTCGGGGTCGCGGGCGACGTCCTCGTCGTCGAAGTGCTCGGGGACGGCGATCGCTTCCCCTCAGCGGTAGAGCCAGACGCGGAGTAGCGACAGGAGCTGGTCCGTGTCGACCGGCTTCGTGATGTAGTCCGAGGCGCCGGCCGCGATCGCCTTCTCGCGGTCGCCCTTCATCGCCTTGGCCGTCAGCGCGATGATCGGCAGGCGCTCGAACTCCGGCTGGGCGCGGATCGCGCGCGTCGTCTCGTGGCCGTCGAGCTCGGGCATCATGATGTCCATCAGGACGACGTCGACCTCCGGGTCGCGGCGGAGTGCCTCCAGCGCCTCCTTCCCGTTCTCGGCGAACCGCACCTCCATCCCGCGCGCCTCGAGCACGCTCGTGAGCGCGAACACGTTGCGCACGTCATCGTCGACGACGAGCACCCGCCGGTCGGCGAACACGGCCTCGGCGTCGTGGAGCTGCTCGAGCATGCGGCGCTTCTCCTGCGGGAGCCGCGACTCGACGCGGTGCAGGAACAGGGAGGTCTCGTCGAGCAGCCGCTCCGGGGAGCTGACGTCCTTCACGACGATCGTCTCGGCGTAGCGGCGCAGCCGGGTCTCTTCGCGCTTCGTCAGCTCCTTGCCCGTGTAGATGATGATCGGCAGGTCGCGGAACCGCTCGTCCTGCTTCACCTGCTCGAGCAGCTGGAAGCCGCTCTTGCCGGGGAGCTTGAGGTCGAGCACGACGCAGTCGGGCGGCCGTTCCTCGAGCGCCTGCACGGCCTCCTCGGCGTTGCCGACGCCCTCGATCTCCACGTCGCTTCCGCTGACGAGCTCGGCGATCGCCGCGCGCTGCGTCTCGTCGTCGTCGACCACCAGGAGCCGCTTCACGGGCCGGTCGATGAAGCTCGTGATCGAGCCGAACGTCCCCTCGAGCAGCTCCTTCGTCGCCGGCTTCTCGATGTACGCGACGGCACCGGCACGCAGCGCGTCCTGCCGGCCGTCTCCGCCCGAGACCACGTGGACCGGGATGTGCCGCGTGTCGGGGTGCCGCTTCAGCTGCTCCAGCACCTGGTGGCCGTCGACGACGGGGAGGGCGAGGTCGAGCACGATCGCGTCGGGCCTCAGGTCGTGGGCGAGCGCGAGCGCGATGTCGCCGCGAAGCGCGACGACGCCCTTGAACCCGCGCTCCCGAGCGACCTCGAGCACGATCCGCGCGAAGTCGGGGTCGTCCTCCACGATCAGCACCACGCGGTCGCCGGGCTCGATCTCCTCCCGGTCGTCGGGCACCTCCGCGGGCGCGGCGAGCGCCGCGTCGAGGTCGACCGGCGGCGGGGCCGTCGCGCGCGCCACGAGCTCGGCCTCGAACTCGGCGTCGGCGACGTCGTCGCCGTCCGGCGAGGGCGGCGTCGCCTCCGCCAGCCGGGAGGGGAGGAGGAGCGTGAACGTGCTCCCGCGGCCGGGCTCGCTCGTGACGGAGAGCTCGCCGCCCAGGAGGCGCGCGATCTCCCGGCTGATGGAGAGGCCGAGCCCCGTCCCGCCGTAGCGTCGGCTCGTCGTCCCGTCGGCCTGCTGGAACGCCTCGAAGATGAGGCGCAGCTTGTCGGCGTCGATGCCGATGCCGGTGTCGGAGACCTGGAACGCGAGTATCGCCTCGGCCTCCGCCAGCGTCGACGACGCGTAGCCCGCGTCGGTCGGCGCCTGCTCGACGCGCAGGGTCACCTCGCCCGCGTCGGTGAACTTGACCGCGTTCGAGAGCAGGTTCTTGAGGATCTGCTGGAGCCGCTGCTCGTCCGTGTGGAGGCTCGCCGGCACGTCGTCGCCGATCTCGATTCCGAACGCGAGCCCCTTCTGCTCGGCGAGGGGGCGGAACGTGCGCTCGGCGTAGGCGCGGATCTCGTCGAGCGGGACGTCCGCGGGGTGCAGCTCCATCTTCCCGGCCTCGACCTTCGACAGGTCGAGGATGTCGTTGATCAGCTCGAGCAGGTCGGTGCCCGCCGTGTGGATCGTGGCGGCGAACTCGAGCTGCTTGTCGCTGAGGTTCCCTTCGGGGTTGTCCGCGAGCAGCTTGGCGAGGATGAGCAGCGAGTTGAGCGGCGTCCGCAGCTCGTGGCTCATGTTCGCCAGGAACTCCGACTTGTAGCGTGACGAGAGCGCGAGCTGCTCCGCCTTCTCCTCCAGCGCGCGCCGGGCGTGCTCGATCTCGGCGTTCTTGTGCTCGATCCGCTCGTTCTGCTCCTCGAGCAGCGCCGAGCGCTCCTCGAGCTCCTCGTTCGTCTGCTGCAGCTCCTCCTGCTGCTGCTGGAGCAGCTCCTCGGACGCCTTCAGCGTCGCCGCCTGCGCCTCGAGCTCCTTGTTCGTCTGCTGCAGCTCCTCCTGCTGCGCCTGGAGCTCCTCCGACTGAGCCTGGAGCTCGCCGGTCAGCGACTGCGACTGCTCCAGCAGCTCCTCCGTCCGCATCGTCGCCGCGATCGTGTTGAGCACGACCCCGATCGTCTCGCCGAGCTGCTCCAGGAGCGTCAGCTGCACCGGCGTGAACTCGTGGAACGCGGCGAGCTCGATCACGCCCATGACGCGGTCCTCGAACAGGACGGGCATCACGATGATGCTCCGCGGCACGCCCTCGCCGAGCCCGGACGCGACGCGGACGTAGTCCGGAGGCGGATCGGAGACGACGATCGGCTGCCGCTCGACGAGCGCCTGCCCCACGAGCCCCTCGCCCGGCGCGAACTCGTTCGCGACCGTCCGCCGGCGTTTGTACCCGTAGCTCGCGAGCAGGCGCACGCGCAGCTCGTCGCCCTCGCCGTCGGCGACGAAGAAGGCGCCGTGCTGCGCGTCGACGAGCGGCGTCAGCCGGCTCATGATCACGCGCGAGACGGTCGCGAGGTCGCGCTGGCCCTGCATCAGCCCGCCGAAGCGCGCGAGGTTCGAGTTCAGCCAGTCCTGCTCGGCGTTCCGCTGGGTCGTCTCTCGGAGCGTCGCGATCATCTGGTTGACGTTGTCCTTGAGCTCGGCGACCTCGCCGCGGGCGTCGACGGAGATCGACCGCGTGAGGTCGCCCTGCGTGACCGCGGTGGAGACGTCGGCGATGGCGCGCACCTGCGTCGTCAGCGACGCGGCCATGAAGTTGACGTTCTCGGTCAGGTCGCGCCAGACCCCGCTCGCGCCCTCGACCTCGGCCTGGCCGCCCAGCCGGCCCTCGGTGCCGACCTCCCGCGCGACGCGCGTGACCTCGGCGGCGAACGCGCGCAGCTGGTCGACCATCGTGTTGATCGTGTCCTTGAGGTCGAGGATCTCGCCCCGTACCTCGACCGTGATCTTGCGGCTGAGGTCGCCGTCCGCGACCGCCGTCGTGACCTCGGCGATGTTCCGTACCTGGCTCGTGAGGTTCCCGGCGAGCGTGTTCACGTTGTCCGTCAGGTCCTTCCAGACGCCGCCGATCCCGGGGACCTCGGCCTGGCCGCCGAGCCGGCCCTCGGTGCCGACCTCCCGGGCGACGCGCGTGACCTCGGCGGCGAACGCGGAGAGCTGCTCGACCATCGTGTTGATCGTGTCCTTCAGCTCCGCGACCTCGCCGGCGGCCTCGACGGTGATCGTGCGGCTGAGGTCGCCGTTCGCGACCGCGGTCGTGACCTCGGCGATGTTCCGCACCTGACTCGT
>DATHTC010000136.1:0-2750 GCA_035463735.1 Gaiellaceae bacterium
GGAGGAGTGGGTGACCGCCGGACGCCGGTCCTTACCGGGAACTCGAGGCGCCCGGCGCTTCGGCGGCTCGCCGTCTAGCGCAGGACGAAGCCGGGGCCGAGGTCGTCCCGCGGGTCGAGGACGAACCGGTGCTCGCCCGTCCGGAACGCGGTGCCTTCGACCTCGGTGAGCACGCCCTCGGGGACGCGACCGAGCAGGGACGCGCGGAACGACGTGCCGATGATCGAGTCGTTGCGCCAGCTCTGTCCCTCGGCGATGACGCCGTCGTCGGCCAGCAGCGCCGTGCGGGCCGACGTCGCCGAGCCGGTGGGGGAGCGGTCGACCTCGCCGTCGGCGAAGACGACGACGTTGCGGTGGTGGCCCGGGCCGATCTCCTCGTGGATCACCGTGCCGTAGATCCCCGACAGCCGCGGGTCGTCGGGATGGGCCGCGACGTCCGTTCCCTCGAGCGCAGCCTTGATCTCGCGCCCGGCGCGGATCAGCTCCGGCAGCGCGTCCGCCGAGAGGGGAAGACCGAGCTCGACCGCGGGGACGAACGCGTAGATCGCGCCGCCGTAGGCGACGTCCACGCTGACGTCGCCGGCCGTGACCCCGCGCGCGATCACGTAGGCGGGGACGTTGCGGAACGCGACCCGCTCGACCCCGCCGGCGCGGCACAGGACGCGTGCGACCACTCGTCCGGACGGCACGTCGATCGTGACGTCGACCTCCCCGTCGACCGGCGCCGCGACGCGGCCGGACTCCACGGCCCAGGCCCCCAGCGCGATCGTGCCGTGCCCGCACGCCGTCGAGTAGCCGTCCTTGTGCCAGAAGAGCACGCCGAAGTCGGCGCCGTCGTCGTCCGGCGGGACGATGAACCCGCCGTACATGTCGGCATGGCCGCGCGGCTCGTGGCAGAGCAGGCGCCGCACGCGCTCGACGTCGTCCGAGGAGCCCGCGTGCTCGCGGCGGGCGAGCACGGTGTCCCCGGGGATCTCCACGGTCTCGACGATCCGGAACGGCTCGCCGGCGGTGTGGTAGTCGGTCGCGGCGATCTCCATCCGGTCGAGTATCTCAGCGTCCGGCGAGGGCTAGGCTCCCGCCGTGGCCGAGGCGGAGGAGCTGGGGCGGGGCGGCCGTCTGCGCGGCGGTGCCGCGGGCGAGCTCGTGGCGGCCGCCTACGCGGCGGAGAGCGCGCACGGCCCGCGGCTCGCGCGCGGGCTGTCGCTCGCCGACCTCGCGCACGCCGTCGCCCTCGTCGAGGGAGGCGACCTCGGCGGCGACGACGCCAGGTCGCTCCTGCGCGGGCTGCTCGAGCTCCACGCGATCCCCGGCGACGAGTTCCCGTGGGACCCGTCGCTCGGCGATGCGTTCAACGCGCGCGAGGCCGAGCTCGAGCGGCGCGTCGGACGGGCGGCCGCCGGCTGGCTGAGCGCGGGCCGGCCGCGGCGCGAGGCGTTTCGCGTCGCGCTTCGGCTGACGGCTCGCGCCGGCGCGCGCGAGCTACACGACGCGCTGGTCGGCCAGGCGGCGGCCCTCGCCCGCCACGGTCGCGCGACCCGCACGGCGCTCGCGACCGACTACACCTACCTCCAGCCGGCGCAGCCGACGACGGTCGGTCACCTCCTCCTCGCGTACGCGTACCCGGCGCTTCGCGACGCCGGCCGCGCGCGCCGCTCATACGAGGCGCTCGGGGCGAGCGTCGCCGGGGCGGGCGGGAGCGCCGGCTCGCGCTGGTCGCTCGACCGCTCACGGCTCGCGGAGCTGCTCGGCTGCGACGGCCTCGTCGAGCACGCGAAGGACGCCGCGTGGCAGTCGGACGTGTACGTGGAGCTGCTCTCGGCGCTCGCGATCGCGGCGACGCACCAGAGCCAGCTCGGGCAGGACCTCGAGATCTACGCGAGCCAGGAGTTCGGCCTCGTCGAGCTCGCCGACGCCCACAGCCGCGCGAGCGCGCTCATGCCGCAGAAGAAGAACCCGTACGCGCTCGCCGCGATCCGGACGCAGGCCGGGCAGGCCGCCGCCGACCTGGCGGGCGCGCTCGTCGCGCTCCACACCGGCTCGGCGCGCACCGACCACTTCCACCTGCTGAACGGGACGGTCCCGCGCGCGCTCGCCGAGGGGGTGGCGATCGCCCGGCTGACGGCGTCGGTGCTGGACGGGATCGAGCTGCGGACGGAGCGCTTCGCGCAGATCGCGCGCGAGAGCTTCGTCACGGCCGCGGACGTCGCCGACGTGCTCGCGCTGAGCGGCCGGGTCGACTACCGCAGCGCGCACACGATCGTCGGACGCGCCGTCCGCGACCTGGTCGAGGCCGGCGAGCCGCCGTCGCAGCTGACCCCCGACCGGCTCGCCGCGGCGGCCGAGGCTGCAATCGGGCGATCCGTCGAGATCGACGAGGCAACGCTCCGCGCCGCGCTCGATCCCGCCGCATGCGCCGCCGCCCGTCGGCAGATCGGCTCGTCGTCCGAGGCGGCGATGATCGACATGCTCGACGGGATCGAGGAGACGCTGGCCGAGCACGAGCGCTGGAGCCCGGCCGCGCGGGAGCGTGAGTCCGAGGCGGAGAAGGCGCTGATCGAGCGCGCCCGCGACCTTGCGTAGAGGGTCCTGCCTTCCCTTGCGAGCGACGCGATCACGCGCGGGAGCGCGTGCACCTTCGTTGCCGTCGACGCGCCGTCGAGCCCAGGGACGGTCGGGCTCCCGCGTCGCGTGCGTCGTGAGGGATCATTCCCTCCGCGTGGAATGGCGGAGCTGATCTACTCGGCGAT
>DATHTC010000137.1:0-3365 GCA_035463735.1 Gaiellaceae bacterium
GATTCTTCGACTGGTGCGCGGCCGTGATCGGGGAGCGGGCAGAGACGATCGGCGCCGGCGGGAGGTTGCACGCCCGCTACACCGTCCAGGGTCGCGAGTCACTCGTCGAGTGGCCGACCTTCCAGGTAGACGGCTACGGCCTCTGGCTCTGGGCGCTTCGGCAGCACCTCGATCGCCACGGCGGGTCCGACTCCCGCTGGAAGCGCGCGGTGGGGCTGACGCTCGAGTACCTCCGCCGCCACGGCGGCGAGCCGTGCGTCGACTGGTGGGAGGAGCGGGAGGGCGTCCACGCCGCCACGCTCGCCTGCGTCGACGCGGGGCTCTCCGCGTGGGGCGACGCAGGCGTCGTCGACCTCGGCCTCGCCGAGGACCGCCTGGACGCGTCCCTGCTCTGCCTCGCGTGGCCGTTCGGCCGCCCCGACGGGATCGTCGAGCGGGTGCGCGGCGCCCTGCTCTCCCCGGGCGGCGGCGTCCACCGCCACCCGGACGACGTCTACTACGGCGGCGGCGAGTGGCTGCTCCTGACCGCGTTTCTCGGGCTCGCCGAGCTCGAGGACGGCGACGACGAGTCGGCCCGCTCGCGGCTCGCGTGGGTCGCGGCCCACGCCGAGGCGGACGGCCACCTCCCCGAGCAGTCGCAGGACCACCTCCTCCACCCGGACTCGTGGCAGTACTGGGTCGACAAGTGGGGCCCACCGCCGACGCCGCTGCTCTGGTCGCATGCGATGTTCCTCGACCTCGCGCTCGAGCTCGGAGCGGACGCGTGACCGCCGGGGCCGTCGCGATCCGGGCACGGCGGGAGCGCACGCTCTCGACGGCGGCCGTGCGCCGGCTCGACCTCGCCTTCCTCGCGGTGATCCTCGTGATGACGGCGCACGAGGCGGAGCACGTCGCGCAGGTGATCCAGAAGAACACGCTCGCGAACTCCTGCCCGGTCGACTGCCGGGGGCTGCTCGGGTTCAAGGCGGACGTCGAGTGGGTGCACTTCACGTACAACCACGCGATCCTGCTGGCACTCGCGGGGCTCTACCTCGGCTTCGGCCTCTGGCGCCGGGAGTGGCGCGAGCGGAACCGGCTCGCCTGGTGGTCGCTGACGGTCGGGATCTTCGGCGTCCAGGGCTACCACGCCGTCGAGCACGCGGTGAAGCTCGACCAGTGGCTCGAACGGGGCCACATGTCGCCGCAGCCGGGGATCCTCGGGATGCGCTTCTCGCTGATCGAGCTGCACTTCGTGATCAACACGATCGTCTTCGCGCTCGTCATGGTCGGCTACTTCGGCCTCGGCTTCCACCGCCGCTCGCTCCGGCGCCAGGTGGCGGTGGCGCTGCCGGCCGCGCTCGTCTTCCTCATGGCAGCGCCGACCGCCGTCGCGATCGCCACGCGCACGCCGGTGCAGACGCTCGAGGCAGGCGTCCACCAGGGGCCGCTCGTCCTCGACGAGCGCGTGAAGCTCGTCGGCGAGCCGGGGGCGGTGGTGCGTGGCGGGATCGTCGTCACCGCGGGCGGCGTGCAGGTGAGGGACGTGACGGTGATCGGCGGCGAGACCGGGATCCTCGTCCGCGACGCGAAGAACGTCCTGCTCGAGCGGGTGACCGTGCGGGGGGCGACCCTCGACGGGATCAGGGGCACCCGGAGCTCGGTCACCGTGCGCGACTGCACCGTGTTCTCCCCACCCGGCGCCCACGGCGTCGAGCTCTCGTTCGCCTCGGCGGTCGGCCCGAACGTGGTCGAGGGCTGCACCGTCGAGGGCGGTGCGGAAGGCGTCGTCGGCCACCTGGCGATGGTCTCCTTCCGGAACAACCACGTGAGCGGCACGTCGCTGCACGCGATCTCGATCACCGAGATGTCGATGGGCGAGGCAGTCGGGAACACGGTTGTCGACGCGACGGGCGTGGGCATCTTCTGCGGCGACTACTCGCACTGCGAGATCGAGCGGAACGTCGTCACGGGCACCGCGCCGAATCGCGACGGCGGACGCTCGCAGGCGGGCTACGCGATCCAGGCGCACTTCTGGGCGAAGGCGACGGTGGGCGACAACCGCCTCGCCGGCAACGCCCGCACCGTCGGCGCCTACCTGCACGCCCGGCTCGCGCCCAGCTGAGCCCGTGCAGATCCTCGCCCGGACCGGGCACCCGGACTTCCTCGACCTGCCATGGCTCGAGCCGCTCGCCGAGTGGCGGAGCGACCGGATCGTCCAGGTCGTGCGAGGGATCTCGCGTCACGTCGTGCGCTTCGTCGAGTACGAGGGCGCGATCTACGCGCTGAAGGAGCTGCCCGCGCAGCTGGCGCGCCGCGAGTACGGCCTCCTCCGCCACCTCGGTGCCGAGGGGATGCCGGTCGTGGAGGCGGTCGGCGTCGTCAGCGACCGCGGGCCCGACCTCGAGGCCGTGCTGATCACGCGCCACCTCGACTACTCGCTCCCGTACCGCGCGCTGTTCGGCTCCCGCGGGATCACCGACCTCCGCGGCAAGCTGCTCGACTCCCTGGCCGAGTTGCTCGTCCGCATCCACCTCGCCGGCTTCTTCTGGGGCGACTGCTCGCTGTCGAACACGCTGTTCCGGCGCGACGCCGGTGCGCTGTCCGCGTACCTCGTCGACGCCGAGACCGGCGAGCTCCACCCGTCGCTGACGGACGGGCAGCGCGGGCACGACCTGATGCTCGCGGAGGAGAACATCGCCGGCGAGCTGCTGGACGTCGAGGCGTGGCGCGGGCTCCCCGACGGGCTCGAGCCGTTCGAGGTCGCCGCCGGCGTGCGCGAGTCGTACGAGGCGCTGTGGACGGAGGTGACGCGGGTCGAGACGTTCGCCGGCGACGAACGGCACGTGATCGACGACCGCCTGCGGCGGCTGAACGAGCTGGGCTTCGACGTGGAGGAGATCGAGCTCGAGCGCGTCGGCGACGGCTACCGGCTGCGGCTCGACCCGCACGTCGTCGAGCCGGGCCACCACCGGCGGCGGCTGTTGCAGCTGACGGGACTGCACGCCCAGGAGAACCAGGCGCGGCGGCTCCTGAACGACCTGGCGCGCTTCCGCGCCGCGGCCGAGGACGAGGAGGGCCGGACGCTGCCGCTCACCGTCGTCGCGTACCGGTGGCTCGCGGACGTGTTCGAGCCCACGGTCGCCGCCGTCCCGGAGGGGCTGTGGGGCAAGCGGGAGGCGGCCGAGGTGTTCCACGAGATCCTCGAGCACCGCTGGTACCGGTCGGAGCGCGAAGGCCGGGACGTGCCGATCCTCGAAGCGGCGAGGTCGTACGTCGAGGACGTGCTGCGCCACGCGCTCGACGAGCGGGTGGTGAGCGCGCCGCCGCCGGGGGTGGAGGACGAGGGCGAGGAGGCCGCGGAGGTAGGGTCGCCGCCGTGACCGTCG
>DATHTC010000138.1:0-10338 GCA_035463735.1 Gaiellaceae bacterium
CGTGCACGCGCTGCGCCAGCGGGCGGGCGTCCCGTACGAGGTCGAGCGGACGGTCTGCGCGGACTGCCGCAGCGTCCTCGACGAGCGCCAGCTGCGCCGAGCCGCCGCCTAGCGGGCCGCCGAGCGCGCCGGCAGCTCGGCCGGCGAAGCCGCAGGGGTCCACGGCGGCACCGGCACGAGCTCGCGATAGGGCTCTCCCAGCGGCGGCCTCGGGTCCCGCTCGCCCCGGTTGGGCCACAGCGCGAGCGCGCGCTCGGCCATCGCCGCGATCGTGAGCGCCGGGTTCGCGCCGAGGTTCGCCGGCACCGCCGACGCGTCCACGACGTGGAGACCGGGACAGCCGAACACCCGGTGGTACGCGTCGACGACCCCGTCGGCGGCCGTGGCGCCGATCGCGCAGCCGCCGAGCACGTGCGCGGTCGTCGAGCGGTCGAGCAGCACCTCGTTCAGCGAGCTCCCCGGATGCCCGCCGAGCACGGCGGCCGCGTGCCGCGCCGCCTCGTTCGCCTGCGGGAGGTAGCTGGGGATGTCGGCTCCCTCCGAGCGCAGGCGGCCCCGCCGGAGCGTCAGCCGAAGCCGGTTGTCCCGAGCCTGCATGACGAGCAGGATCAGCGTCCGCTCCGACCAGCGCCGCACCGAGAGGCTGCGGAGGAAGAGCAGCGGGTGCCCGGCGGCCTCGCGCACGAACCGCACCCAGCGGCGCCCCCCGCCGCCGCCGTCGACGAGGATCGTCCCCAGCAGCCCCATCGCGTTCGACCCCGGCGGGTACCGCACCGGCTCGACGTGCGTCTCCGGGTCGGGCTGGAACGACGACGTGATCGCCACGCCGCGCGCGAGGCCGGCGGGGCGGCGCGCCGACGCCCCCACGAGCGCCTCCGAGTTCGTGCGGACGGTGTCCCCGACCCGGCTCGAGATCCCCGGCAGCCGCGAGCGCAGCAGCAGCGCCACGGTGCCGAGGACGCCGGCGGCGAGCACGACCTGCTCCGCCCGCACGACGTCGCGCTCCCTGCGCAGCCACGCACCCGGCCGCTCGCACACGAGCTCCCACCCGCCGGGGCCCCGCCGCAGCAGCCGCACCTCACGCTCCGCTCTCACCTCCACGCCCAGGCGCTCCGCCAGCCACAGGTAGTTCCGGTCGAGGGAGTTCTTCGCGCCGTGGCGACACCCGACCATGCAGCCGCCGCAGTGGAGGCACCCCCTCCGCGCAGGTCCCTCGCCGCCGAAGTACGGGTCGGGCACGGTCGCTCCCGGCTCCCCGAAGAAGACGGCCACCTCCGTGCGCCGGTACGTCGCCTCCGCCCCCATGCGGCGTGCGACCTCCCGCACGACCTCGTCGGCCGGCGTGTCCTCCGGGACGCGGGCGGCCCCGAGCATGCGTCGCACCCGCTCGTAGCACGGCGCCAGCTCGCGGCGCCAGTCCGCGATCCCCGCCCACTGCGGGTCCCGCCAGAACGGCTCGAGCGGCTCGTAGAGCGTGTTCGCGTACACGAGCGAGCCGCCGCCCACGCCCACGCCCGAGAGGACGAGGACGTCGTCGAGGAGCGTCAGCCGCTGGATCCCGCGGCAGCCGAGCCGGGGCAGCCAGAGGTAGCGCCGGAGGCTCCAGTTCGTGCGCGGGAAGTCGTCCCCGCGCCACCGCCGTCCCGCCTCCAGCACGACGACGCGGTAGCCCTTCTCCGCGAGCCGCAGCGCCGCCACGGAGCCGCCGAACCCGGACCCCACGACGGCGACGTCGTAGCTCCCGTCAGAGCGCATCGAGCACCGCCAGCAAGATCTCGCCGGCCCGCCCCTCGAGCCGCAGCGCGGCGTGGGAGTCGAACGCCGTCGGGCCCCGGTTCACGATCGCGACGATCCCGCCGCCGGCCAGCGTCTCGTGCGGCAGTCCGGCGACCGGCCAGACCTCGAGGGTCGAGCCGACCACGAGCAGCAGCGCCGCCTCGCGCGCGAGCTCGGTGGCGCGGTCGATCGCGCGCGCGGGCAGGAGCTCGCCGAACATCACCACGTCCGGCTTGAGGACCTCGCCGCAGCCGGGGCACGGCGGCGCCCCGTGCTCGTCGACGAGCCGCACGACCTCGGCTCGCGGCACGCGCACCCCGCACACGAGGCAGACGGCGGTGCGGATCGAGCCGTGCACCTCGACCACCTCCCGCGAGCCGGCCTGCTCGTGCAACGTGTCGATGTTCTGCGTGACCACCGCCCGGAGCAGGCCGCGCCGCTCGAGCTCGGCGAGCGCGCGGTGCGCGTCGTTCGGCTCCGCCTGGGCCAGCGCGCGCAGCCGCAGGCCGTAGAACTCCCACACCTTGCGCGGGTCGCGACGGAACGCGTCGATGGTCGCGTACTCCATCGGGTCGTAGCGCTCCCAGACGCCGCCGGGCGAGCGGAAGTCGGGGATGCCGCTCTCGGTCGAGACGCCGGCGCCGGTGAGCGCAACCGCCGGCTGCCGCTCCCGCAGCAGCGTCGCGAGGCGAGCGGCGTCCACCCGTCGATACTACGCGGGCGATGGACGGCTTCAGCCACGTGACGGAGGTGCGCGTGCGGTTCGCCGAGACGGACGCGCAGGGCATCGCTCACAACGCGGTCTACCTTGTGTGGTTCGAGCTCGCGCGCGTCGACTACCTCGCCCGCTTCGCCGGCGGCTACGCGGCGCTGCGGGAGCGCGGCCTGGAGGCGCTCGTGGTCGAGTCGCACGTTCGCTACGGCGCGCCGGCGCGGTTCGACGACCGCCTCCGCGTGCACTCTCGCTGCGTCGACGTCCGCGGCGCGCGCTTCCGCTACGAGTACCTCGTCGAGCGTGACGGCGAGCGGGTCGCGGACGGCTGGACGGCGCACGCGACGGTCGACGCGGCGACGATGCGGCCGACGCGGATCCCGACCTGGCTCGCCGAGGCTATTGCGGCTGCGGAGGCGGGGGCGCCCGGTCCGGCGCCGGCTGCGTCGTCGTCGGGGCCGTCGGCGTCGTCGCCGGCGTCGTAGGCGTCGGGTCGGTCGCCGCGGGCCCCGTGGTGGTCGTCGGGGGCGTCTCCTCCTCCGGCTTCGCGACGGGCGCCGGGCGCGGCCGCGGCCGCGTGCCGACGCGGACGAGCTTCGGCTCCGACCGGTAGTTCGTCGTCCAGGTCTCGCGCCGGAGCACGTCGCCGTCCCGGTCGTACACGACGCGCTCGACCGAGACCGAGCGTGAGGGCTCGCCCGCGAACTCGACGACCGTCTGCCCCTCGAGCATGGTGGCGTCCTTCTCGAACTCGGTCTTCGGCGCGCCGGTCTCCTTGAGCGCGCCCGCGGCGCTGGCGACCCGGCGGCCGGTGTCCGCGCCGTAGAGGCTCACCCAGATCCCGCTCCCGCCTGCCCCCGCCCGGAGCACGATCCACCTGCCGGTGTCGTTCGAGAACTTCAGATCGAGGTTCGGGTAGTTGACGGTCGCGTCGCGGCCGAGCGGGTAGCGCGAGATGTAGAGCGCATGCGGCGCGCGCTCGGCGATCGGCAGGCCCGCCTCCCAGGCCGCGTTGAACACCGTCGTCGCGACCTGCGACACGCCGCCGCCGACTCCCTCCTCGTACTTGTTGCCGATGATCACGGGCGCGGGACGGAATCCGCGCTCGAGCGTCCGCTCCCCGACCCGCTCGTTGAAGGAGAAGGTCGCGCCGGGCGCGATACGTGCGCCGTCGAGGAGCGACACGGCGAGGCGCAGGTTCTGGATGCGGTCCGCCGTGCCCGAGTAGGGGGTGCTGAAGCTGGTCAGCACCGTCGTGATGCCCAGCGCCTCCGCCTCGGCCGTCGAGAACGTGGGCGCCGCCGTCGCCACCGCGACGCGGGCGAGCCGGCGCGTCGGGGACAGGGCCGCCTCGAGCAGGCGCTCGGCCGTGGCGGCCGCGTCGAGCTCGACGCCGGGCCGGGCGGGCACGACGGACACCGCTCCGTCGTCGTTGCCGACGAACGTCGCGTCGCGGGCAGGGCGGTCGACGCGCGTCGCGAGCCGCTCGAGCCACGCCTCCGCCGCGGGGCCGCCGACGGCCAGCTCGGCGGCGCCGCCGGACGGGAGCAGCAGGAGCTGCGCGATCCGCCAGCGCGGCAGTCGCCAGCGCGTCTCGCCGAGGGCCAGCCTCACGGGAGCGGAGAGCGCGACGCGCACCTGCGCAGCCACGGGTCGCAGCTCGGCCGCAGTCGCCTTCGGACGCTCGATGCGGACGGGCAGGCCGACGGGGCCCCGGGCGAACGCCGCGAGGGACCGCACGACCGTGGCCTCGGCCGCGCGGACGTCGAGCGAGCGCCCGACCTGGGCGGGCACGACCTCGGGGCGGAGGCCGCGGAGCACGACGGCCGCCTCCCGCGGAGCCTGCGCGACTGCGGTCGCGATCCGCTGCACGTGGTGCCGCAGCGCCGCGTCGTACACCCGTACCGGCGGCGCGATGTCCTCGCCGAAGAACCTCGTCTGCAGCCGGCGGATGCCGCGGATGGGCCCGAAGCCGTCGCCCTCCCGGCGGGCTGCGTCGACGGCCGCGGCCCAGTCCACCTTGACCCCGAGCTGTCTCGGCGTGAGCTCCCAGCTCTCGTTGCCCGCGCTGAAGGCGACCGGCACCGCCTCGACCGACGCTGCGCGCTGCCGGAGCTCCGCGCGCGCCGCCGCCGCCGTCATCCCGCCGACGTCGATTCCCGCGATCGTGACCCCCTCGGCGAGCCGCCCGGAGGAGCCCGCGAACAGGAGCCAGACGACCACGAGGGCGATCCCGAGCGCGCCTGCGAGCGCGAGCAGGCCGCGCCGCGCCGCCCCGAGAGCTCCGATTCTCGACCGTCGGCGGCGGACGCGGAGGGACGGCGTCGTCGCCTCGGCACGCACAGGACGGCGATTCTAGCGGCCGCTGAACGTGGCCCGATCGCCGCGCAGGAACGCCGCGACGCCCGCCTGCGCGTCCTCCGAGAGCAGCACCTCCCGGAAGCCCTCCCGCTCGACGGCGTACCCGTCGGGCGTCACTGCGGCGCGGATCGCGCGCTTGACCGCGCGCAGCGCGAGCGGGGCCTGACGCGCGAGGCGCACGGCGTAGTCCCGCGCGTGGTCGTCGAGCTCCGTCGCCGGCACGACGCCGTGGACGATGCCGTCGCGCAACGCCTCCTCGGATGACAGCTGCAGCCCCTTCATGACCAGCTCCGTGGCCCGGCCGGGGCCGACGAGGCGCGTGAGCCGCTGCGTGCCCCCGGCGCCCGGGATCACGCCGAGCCGCACCTCGGGCAGGCCCAGGCGGCCGGGGCCGTCGGCGGCGAAGCGGAAGTCGCACGCCAGCGCGAGCTCGAGCCCGCCGCCGAGGGCGTGCCCGTTGATCGCGGCGACGGTCGGCATGGGCAGCTCCGCCCAGCGCGTGAAGAGCTCCTGCACGGTCAGCACCTGCCCGACGAGCTCCTCGTCCATGCCCTCGTAGAGCACGACGTCGGCGCCCGCCATGAACATGCCGTCGACGGCGCTGCGGACGACGACCGCGCGCACGTCTTCCGCGGCCTCGAGCGTCTCCGTGGCCGCCCGCAGCCCGAGCACGACGCTCTCGTCGATCGCGTTCAGCGGCGGGCGGTCGAGGACGACCTCCGCGATCGCGAGCTCCGGGCGGCGCTCGAGCCGGACCGTCGCCGGCGCAGCGTCGTCAGCCATGCCGCAGGTACTGGGTCACGATGTGGCGCTGGATCTCCGACGTCCCTTCCACGATCTGGAAGACCTTCGCGTCGCGCATCCACTTCTCGACGGGGTGGTCGCGCATCACGCCCGCGCCGCCGAGCACCTGCACCGCCTCCGTCGTCGCCCGCATCGCCGCGTCGGCGGCGAACGCCTTCGCGTAGGACCCCAGCAGCCCCGCGTCCTCGCCGGCGTCGAGCGCCTCCGCGGCCCGCCAGACGAGCAGGCGCGCGGCCTCGATCTCCATCGCCATGTCCGCGAGCTTGAACGCAACCCCCTGGCGGGCCAGGAGCGGCTTGCCGAACGCCGTGCGCTCCCGGGCGTACGAGGCGGCGTGCTCGAAGGCGGCGCGAGCGACGCCGACGGCGGCGGCCGCCACGCCCGGGCGCGAGTGCATGAAGAAATCCATCGCGATGCGGAACCCGTCCCCCTGCTCGCCGAGGAGCCGGTCGGCCGGGACGCGGGCGCCGTCGAGCACGATCGACCCCGTGTACGAGGCGCGCAGGCCGAGCTTGCGCTCCTTCCGCCCCGGGTGGACGCCGGGGTCGCCCGCCTCGAGCAGGAACGCGGTCACGGCCCCGTCGAGCTTCGCGAACACGACGGTCAGCTCGGCGATCCCGCCGTTCGTGACGTAGCACTTCTCGCCGTCGAGGACGTAGGCGTCCCCCTCCCGGCGCGCCGTCGCCTGCATCCCGGCGACGTCCGAACCCGCGGCGGGCTCCGTGAACGCGATCGCGGCGAGGCATCCCTCCTCCGAGGCGAGCCGCGGCAGCCACCGCGCCCGCTGCTCCTCGGTGCCGGCCGCCAGCAGGGGGCGCACCGGGAACATCGTCGCCTGCAGCGTCGCGGCGAGGCCAGCGCAGCCCCACGAGAGCTCCTCCGCCACGAGCGCCGCCGTCACGTGGTCGACGCCGCCGCCGCCGTAGCGTTCCGGGATCGCGTAGGAGGTGAGGCCGGCGCGCGCCGCCTCGGCGAGCAGGTCGGGCGGGAAGTCCTCGCGCTCGTCCCACTCCGCCGCGACCGGCCGCAGCTCGCGCTCCGCGAACTCCCGCGCGAGCGCCTGGAGCTCCCGCTGCTCCGCGGTGAGGCGGAAGGAGATGCCGGCCGCGAGCTCAGCCGCCCGGGTCACGCGGCCGCTCCGAGCGCGTGCAGCTCCGTGAGCGCGTCGCCACGCAGCTCGAGCGCGCGCCAGCTCTCACCGCGGTCGGCGCTGGCGTAGACCCGGCCGTCGGCCAGCCCGGCGAGCAGGCGCCCGTCCGCGTGCACGAGCGCGTACGGCATCGCGTCGAGCGGGGACGGGAGGCCCCCGGCCAGCGCATGCCACGGCCCGTCGCCCTCCCAGCGGTAGACGCACGCCTCGGGGTCGCGGCGGCCGTGGGCGGCGAACGGCCCCGTGCTCGCGCTCACGAACCAGCGGTCGGGATCGTCCGGGTCGGGCGCCACGGCCCACGTGTAGTGGCGGTCGCGGCCCTCGTCGGCGGGACGCCACGTCTCGCCGCCGTCGAAGCTCCACGCCGAGCCGCCCCCTCCCGCCTCGTACGCGCGCGCGCCGTCGGCCGGGTGCCACGCGAGCGAATGGACGTCCCGCTGCGCACCGGGGCGGTGATCCTGCCACGACGCTCCGCCGTCCTCGCTGCGCATCAGGCCGCCGAGCTCGATCCCGGCGAGCAGCAGCGCGCCGTCGTGCGGGCTGGGGGCGATCCAGCGCACGTGCGAGGTCCACGGGCGCGGCGGGAAGCTCCAGGTCGGCCGCGAGGGGAGCTCGAGCAGCGCCTCCAGCTCGCGCCACGTCTCGCCGCCGTCGTCCGACCGGAAGAGGGCGCTCGGCTCGCAGCCCGCGTAGACCGCGCCGTCGGCCGCGCTCACGGCGACGGAGAAGACGCCCGGCTGCGGCAGGCCAACGTCCTGCCAGGTTCGCCCGCCGTCGCGCGTTCGGCGGAGGCCCCGCTCGCGCAGCCCGGCGTAGACGGTGTCGGGGTCCGCCGGATCGACAGCGAGGCACTGCGCGCCGCTGCCGGCGAGCGAGAGCTCAACCTCCCAGGCGTCGCCGGTCTCGTCGAGGCGGGCGATGGCGTCCCCGGTGGCGGCGTACAGCCTCACGTCGTCAGAAGACGAACAGCTCGACCCCGCCGGACACGTTCAGCTCGATCCCGGTCACGTACGACGCGAGGTCGGAGCAGAGGAACGCGATCGCGTTGGCGACGTCCTGGGGGTCGCCCGGTCGCTTGAACACGGTGCGGTTCACGATCCGCTGGTTCATCTCGGGGTTGGCGAAGTTGAACGCCTCGGTGCCGATCACGCCCGGCACGATCGCGTTGCACGTGATCCCGTGGCGGCCGCCCTCCATCGCGAGCGTCCTGGTGAGGCCGAGCAGGCCCGCCTTCGTCGTCGAGTAGCTGGCCTGGCCGAAGCCGCCGAGCGTCCCCGCCACGGAGGCCATGTTCACGATCCGGCCCCAGCCGCGCTCGCGCATGTGCGGCCACACGGCCTGTGCGCAGTTGAAGGCGCCGGTGAGGTTCACCTGCAGGTCGCGCTCCCAGAGCTCGAGCGACTGCTGCTGGAACTGCGCCGCGTGGTCGAGCGTCCCGGCGTTGTTGACGAGGATGTCGACGGAGCCGAGCTCCTCGACGACGCGCGCGACCGTCCCCTCGACCTGCTCGCGGTCGGTGACGTCGCACTTGATCGCGGCGGCGCGGCGGCCCATCGCCTGGATCTCCTTCGCCGTCGCCTCGGAGTAGACGAGCCCCTGGGCGCGCGCGACCTGTGCGAGCACGCCGTACCGCGCCGCATCCTCCCCCTCGTCGGACTCGACCTGGATGTCCGCGATCACGACGTCGGCGCCGGCCCCCGCGAGCGTGAGCGCGTCGGCCCGGCCGAGCCCGCGCGAGCCGCCGGTGACGAGCGCGACGCGGCCGGAGAGGTCGATCTCGAGCGCCATCGCGCGCAGCCTACTCGCTGGTAGAACGTCGGCCGTGCGCAGGATCTCCGCCGGCGAGCGGCGGGCGCGGCTCGCGCGGCGCCATCGCCTGGGGCCGGCGAACGGCGCCGGGGACCCCGTCGAGGCGTCGCGCTCGGTCGTCGCCCTCCACTCCACCGACCCCGTGACGGTCTACCTGTCCGTGCGCGCGCGGACGGACGGTGTGCTCCCCGCCGACGTCGAGCGCGCGCTCTACGACGACCGCACGCTCGTCCGCGTGCTCGCGATGCGACGGACGCTCTGGGTCGTCCCGCGGGACCTCCTCCCCGTCGTCCTCGCGGCGGCGACGCGGACGGTGGCCGAGCGCGAGCGGCGCCGGCTGGAGGGGTTCGTCCGCGACAGCGGCATCTCGGCGCGGCCCGCGGCGTGGCTCGCGCGCGCCGAGAAGGCAGCGCTCGCCGCTGTCGAGGCCCGGGGCGAGGCCTTCAGTACGGACGTCGCCCGCGACGTGCCGATGCTCGCGAAGAAGCTGCGGCTCGGCGCCGGCACGCGCTGGGAGACGACCCAGAGCGCCGCCGTGCGGGTGCTGCCGCAGCTCGCGATGGACGGGAAGCTGGTGCGCGGACGGCCCCGCACCGGCTGGAGCAACGGGCAGTACCGGTGGGTGCCGGCGGGCGCCTGGCTCGGCGGCCCGGTCGAGCAGCTCGAGCCGGCGGCGGCGCAGGCGGAGCTGCTGCGACGCTGGCTCGCGGCGTTCGGACCGGGCACCGAGACGGACCTCCGCTGGTGGACGGGCTGGACGGCGCGCGAGACGCGCGCCTCCCTCGCCGCGGTGGCGCACGAGGCCGTCGACCTCGGCGGTGCGACCGGCTTCGTCCTCGCCGGCGACGACGAGCCGGTCGAGCCGCTGGAGCCGTGGGCGGCGCTCCTGCCCACGCTCGACCCGACGACGATGGGCTGGAAGGAGCGCGACTGGTACCTCGGCCCGCACGCCGGCGTCCTCTTCGACTCGAACGGCAACGCCGGCCCGACCGTCTGGTGGGACGGGCGCGTCGTCGGCGGCTGGGGCCAACGGCGCGACGGCGAGATCGTCTTCCGGCTGCTCGAGGAAGTCGGCGCGGACGGGGTCACCGCCGTCGAGGCGGAGGCGGAGCGGCTCGCCGCGTGGGTCGGCGACACCCGCTTCACGCCGGGCTTTCTCCCGCCGTTTCAGCGGGTGCTGGCCCGGTGAGCCCTAGTCGCCGCGCGGCAGGAAGATCTCCTTCGCGATGACGAGCCGCTGGATCTGCGACGTGCCCTCGTAGATCTGGAACAGCTTCGCGTCCCGCATCAGCTTCTCGACGGGGTACTCCTTCATGTAGCCGTAGCCGCCGAAGACCTGCACCGCGTCCGTCGTCACCTTCATCGCGGTGTCCGCCGCGAAGCGCTTCGCGAAGGACGACTGCAGCGTCGCTCGCTTGCCCTGGTCGTGCAGCCACGCCGACTGCCAGACGAGGAGCCTCGCCGCCTCGATCTCCGTGGCCATGTCCGCGATCATGAAGTTGACGCCCTGGTGCATGGCGATCGGCACGTCGAAGGTCACGCGCTCCTTCGCGTACTCGACCGCGAGCTCGTATGCGGCCTGCGCCACGCCGACCGCTCCGGCCGCCGTCCCGGGACGCGTGAAATCGAGCGTCTTCATCGCGATCTTGAAGCCGTCGCCTTCCTCGCCGATCCGGTTCGCGGCGGGAACGACCACGTCGGTGAGGGCGAACGCGGACGTGTCGGT
>DATHTC010000139.1:0-8188 GCA_035463735.1 Gaiellaceae bacterium
GTGCCCGGGCTCCGCGGCTCTCGAGGTCGCGCCGCGTCGCCTCGAGGCGCTCGGCGCCGCGCGCGAGCACGGCGACGCGGGCGCCGCCGTCGGCGAGCAGGCGGGCGGTCGCGCGCCCGATCCCGGCGGTGCCGCCCGTGACGACGGCGACTTCGGCCCTCAGGGCTGCTCCCGCTCGCGCACGGTGGTCGGGTTCTCCTGCCTGGCAGCACCGGAAACGTCGCGCGGTGCCGACGCCCCCGGCGGCACGCTGGCGCCAACGGCCGTGTCTAGGGACAGTCCCTAGGTCTGTCCCCAGACATGTCCGAGCCGTGTCGAGAGGGTGACGATCGCTCCACAGGCTGGCGGGTCGCGTTGTGAGACGGCCGCTGGGGTCGTCAGCGGTGGCCGAAGTGGTGCGCGTCGGGGAGCGCGGCGCCGACCTCCTCCTGCTCCGAGACGCGGCGGGCGAGGGGGCCCAGCGTCCCCAGCCGCGAGACGAGCAGGTTCCGGTTGCGGCCGACGCGCTCGAATCGCCCCCACGCCTCGACCAGCGGCTCGCCGCGGACGACGGCGCGGTGGCGGTCGTACACGGGCGGCGGGACGATGAGGTTGAACGGCCCGTGCTCGTCCTCGAGCAGCATGAACACGACGCCGTTCGCCGTCGCCGGCCGCTGCCGCGCGACGACGAGGCCGGCGACGCGAACGCGCGAGCCGTGCAGCTGCTCCAGCAGCTCGGCCGAGGACAGCGTTCCGCGGGCGAGGTGCGGCCGCAGCAGCTCCAGCGGGTGCGTGCCGACGGTGAGCCGCGTCGTGCGGTAGTCCGCCAGCATGCGCTCCCACACCGTCTGCTCCGGCAGCTCGGGCGTCGCCGCGGTCGGGTCGAGCGGGAGGGCCAGCTGCTGCTCCGCTCCGCGCGACCCGGGCACCGACGCGCGCCGCGGCACGAGGCCGAGCTCCCACAGGAGCGCGCGGCGCCTCCCCCACGCGTCGCACGCGCCGGCGGAGACGAGCGCCTCGAACTGCCGCTCCGACAGCGGCGCGCGCTGCGCCAGCTCCCGCAGCGACCCGAACGGGCCGCCGCGCTCACGCTCCGCGACGAACGCCTTGGCGTCGTCCTCGGCGATCGACGTCACGTAGCCGATCCCGACCCTGACGCACCCGCCCACCGCCTCGCAGCGGGCGCCCGACGCGTTCACGTCCGGCGGCAGCACCTCGACGCCGCGCCGCTGCGCGTCGCGCACGAGCGTCGCCGGCGGGTAGAAGCCCATCGGCTGCGCGTTCAGGAGCGCGCAGAGGAACTCGGCCGGGTAGAGGCGCCGCAGCCACGCGGACTGGTAGGCGAGCAGCGCGAACGCCGCCGCGTGCGACTTCGGGAAGCCGAAGCCCGAGAACGCGACGAGCTTGTCGTAGACGAGGTTCGCCGTCTCCTCGTCGACGCCGTTCCGCCGCGCGCCGTCGAGGAAGCGCCCGCGGTACGCCTCGAGCGCAGCGTGGCTCCGCTTCCGGCTCATCGCCCGCCGCAGCCCCTCGGCCTCGCCGACGCTGAAGCCGGCGAGCGCCATCGCCACCTCCAGCACCTGGTCCTGGAAGACGACGACGCCGAGCGTCTCGCGCAGCGGCTCCGCGAGCAGCGGGTGGTCGACGGGCGCGACGAACGTCGAGTCCTCCCGCAGCGCCTGGCGGTGCTCGACGTAGGGGTGCACGGCCTTGCCCTGGATCGGGCCTGGACGGACGAGCGCGACCTGGATCACGAGATCGTCGAGCGTCTCGGGGCGCGTCCGCAGGATGATCTGCTGCTGCGCGCGGCTCTCGATCTGGAAGTCGCCGATCGTGTCCGCATCCTGGATCTGCGAGAACACCTCCGCGTCGTCGAGCGGGATCCGCGAGAGGTCGATCGGCTCCCCGCGCGTGCGCGCGATCTGCTCCACGCAGTCCTCGACCGCCGACAGCATCCCGAGCCCGAGCAGGTCGATCTTGAGGAAGCCGGCGTCGTCGCACGAGTCCTTGTCCCACTGGCACATCTGCCGGCCCGCCATCGCGGACGGCATCACGGGGACGAGCTCCACGAGCGGCCGCGACGAGATCACCATCCCGCCCGGGTGCTGTGAGACGTGCCGCGGCAGCCCCGCGATCTCGGCGGTCATCTCCGCGAACGCGCGCCAGCGGGCGGAGGCCTGCCGCGCCTCGAGCCCCGGCACGAGCGCGAGCTCCTCGGCGACGCGCCGCGCGTTCCAGCCGTCCGAGACGCGGGCGAGGCGCTCGAGCTCGGCATGCGGGAGCCCGAGCGCCTTGCCCACGTCACGGATCGCCCCGCGCGAGCGGTAGGTGGCGAACGCGGCCACGAGCGCGGCGTGCTCGCGGCCGTACCGCTCCGTGACGGCGACGATCAGCTTCTCGCGGATGTCGCGCGGGAAGTCGAGGTCGATGTCGGGCGTCGCCGCCAGCTCCCGGTTGAGGAAGCGCCCGAGCGAGAGGTCGGCGTGCACGGGATCGACGTGCGAGAGCCCGGTCAGGTAGCAGACGATCGAGCCGACCGAGCTGCCGCGGCCGCGCCCCGGCGGCAGCACCGCCCGCGGCGACGAGGTGCCGCGCACCTCCCGCGCCACCTCGCGCGCGAGCTCGAGGACCTCGTGGTGGAGCAGGAAGAAGCCGGCGAGCCCGAGGTGGTCGATGAGCGCCAGCTCCTCGCGCAGCCGCTCGCGCGCCTGCGCCCGAACGGTTGCGCCCGACGACTCGTAGCGCTCCTCGAACGAGCGCTCGCAGACGCGGCGCAGCAGCACGATCGCCGGCTCGTCGCCGTCCGAGAAGTCCGGGTAGCGGTAGCCCAGCTCCTGCGTCAGGTCGAACGTGCAGCGGGCGGCGACCTCGGCCGTCCTCGCGACCGCGGCGCCGTCGTCCGGGAACCGCTCCGCGACCTCCGCCGGCGACAGGAGGACGCCCTCGTGGTTCCCCCGCCGCTCCGGCTCGCACGCCTCGAGGGGCGCGTGGCTGCGGATCGCGACGAGCACGTCCTGGAGCAGCGCGCGCGGAAGCGAATGCGCGTGCGGGTCGCCCGTGGCGACCGTCGGGACGCCGATCGCCGCCGCGAGGTCGCGCAACGCGGCGTTCCGCCGGGCGTCGCCGCGCTCGTACGGCCGCTGCAGCTCGACGTAGAACCGGCCCGGGAACGCCTGCGCGAGCGTCGCAGCCGCGTTCGGGCTCCGTACGGCGAGCCCCCGTCGCGCACATCCGGAGAGGACGACGAGCCCCTCGTTCAGCTCTGCCAGCAGCGCCGGGTCGAGCGCCGGGTCGCGCGGCGGCTGGGACTCCCGGCCGGGCGGCCGCGTGCCCGCGTGCGCCGCGGTGACCAGGCGGCAGAGGTTGGCGTAGCCGCGCTGCGACTCGACGAGCACCGTCACGTGCGAGCCGTCGAGCAGCGTCAGCTCCGCGCCCGTGATCGGCCGGACGCCGAACGCCTTCGCGGCGTGTGCGAACTCGAGCGAGCCGTACACGCCGTCGTGGTCGGTGAGCGCGAGCGCCTCGTACCCGAGCTCCGCCGCGCGCACGGCGAGCTCCTCCGGGAGGGAAGCGCCGTCGAGGAAGGAATAGGCCGAGTGGCAGTGGAGCTCGACGTACGTCATCGGCCGGAGGCGCCCGCGTGAGCGAGGGGCGCGGACGGGAGGCGCAGGTCAGCGGGCCGGGAGAGGGCGAGCGCTTCGAGCGCGCGAACCGCGTCGTCACGATCAAGGGCGACCTGCCGGAGATCTCCGCGAACGAGATCGACTTCGACCCGACCTTCGCGATCGAGCCGCACGTCCACGACGACCAGGTCGACTCGTTCTACGTCCTCGAGGGCGAGGTCGAGTTCACGCTCGGCGACCGCGCCGTCCGCGCGCTCCCGGGGACGTGGGTGTCGGTCCCGCCGGGCGTCGTCCACGGCTTCCGCAACCCCGGCCCCGGGAGGGCACGGTTCCTGAACGTCCACACGCCGGATGCCGGCTTCGTCGACATGATCCGGGGGACGGGGAGGTAGGCCGAATCCGCCGACCTCGCGATCCCGTTGAGGAATCACCACGTTCCCGTCGAACAGGTCGCCGATGAACCTCCTCGCCTCCACGATGGCCACGCTGCTCGTCCTCGCGACGGGCCTCGCGTTCCTCGCGTAGGTCGCTACGCCCCCTGCTGCGTGAACCAGCACGACCGCTCCTGGTCGTGGAAGACGACGGCGCGCTGCCCCGACTCGAGCACGACGTCGAAGTAGCGCCGGCTGACGGGCTCCTCCGTCCACCAGCGGTCGACGACCCGCCACTCCTCGCGCACGACCGCGACGCCCTGGCGGTTCACCCGGCTCGGCGCACCGTCGACGTGCTCCTCGACGAGCGCCGGCCGCGGCTCGTTCACCCGTCCGGCGGCGCGCGGGGCGCGCGGAGCGGCACGCGGAGGCTCCGCTGCGGCCGCCCCGATTCCGGTCGTCCCCATCTCGAGCGTCACGCGCCGTCGTGCAGGTCGGGCGTCACTCGTCGCGCGGGACGAACAGCGCCCTCGCCTCGGGGATCCGCGACCACGGCGCCACCTCCACCACGGAGCAGACGGCGCCGCCGCCCGTGCTCGCGCGGACCTGGCGCAACCCGTCGCGCAGCCGCGTCCGGAGCTCCGACCCCGACGGCCGGACGAGCTCGAGCTGGCGCCCAGCCTCCTCCGTCAGCTCGACGAGCTCGACACGGAGCAGCGTCACGGGCGCGGGCAGCTCCGCGAGCTTCGGGCCGAGGGCGATCCGCAGCCGGTCGGCCTCCGCCGCCGGGTCGCGCAGCGTCAGCGTCCGCCGCCACGAGCCGCCGCCGACGAGCTGCGCCGACACCGCCAGCTTGCGCACGAACCGCCCGGCCCGGTCCGGCCGGGAGAGAACGCGCTCCACGAGCGTCGCCAGCGCGCGGCGGAGCGTCAGCTCGTTCGCCACCGCCTCCGGGAACTCGAGCGCCTCGACGATCTCCGCGGGCGGGCGTCTCCCCCGCACCCGCCCGCGGCGACCGCCGCGCGCGAGCTGCCACGCCTGCCGGCCGTCGGGGCCGAGCCGCTCGGCGACGGCGCCGCCCGGCAGTGCCGCCAGCTGCCCGAGGCGCTTGACCCCGAGCTCGCGCAGCTGCGCCTGCTCGCGCTCCGGTAGCGGCAGGAGCTCGAGGGAGAGCGGCGCGAGGAACTCCGCCGCCCGCTCGTCGTCGACCACCACCGCCTGCCCCGGCCGCGCGACCGAGGCCGCCGCGAGCGCCGCGAACCGCCGCTCGGCCGCGCCCGCCCGCGGGTCCCAGGTCGCCCCGGCCGCCGCCAGCGCCCGCTCGAGCGCCGGATGGAGCCCGCCGTACAGCCGCTCGACGCCGTCCGTGTGGAAGTAGACGACGCCGGCCTCGGGCGCGTCGACCGCGAAGCCGGCGTCCTCGAGCCGCCGGAGGAGGGCCTCCCACTCCTGCTCCGCCGCCGACGGGTCCTGCTCCACGAGCACGAGCTGCGGGCAGGTGGCGAGCGCCTCCCCCATCCGCATCCCTGCCCGGACGCCGCGCGCCTCGGCAGCAGCCGTCACCGGGCCGAGCAACGGCTCCTCGCCGGGCCTGGGCGCGAGCGCCGCGGGACGCAGGGCGAGCCCCGGCCGGGCGCGAAGCGCGGCGCGGAGCTCGAAGGACGGGACGAGGAGGCAGGCGATCACGGGAACGTATGTTCTACACGAACACGTGTTCTCCTGCAAGGGTCGCCCGTGAGGGTGGGTGGAAGTCGCCAGTGCGCGGAGCCACGGCATCAGCGCCGGCTTCTCCGTGTTGCGGAGCTAAGGTCGACACGTGGCTGTGGTGCTGGTGACGGGGATGTCGGGAACGGGCAAGTCAGCAGCTCTGGTCGAGCTCGCTCGCAGGGGACACCGGGTGGTCGACACCGACGACGGCGGCTACGCCGTGGAGGTGCCGTCCTCCGACGTCGGTGGGTCGGAGCAGCTGTGGCGCGAGGACCGCATCCACGCGCTGCTCGACGAGCACGAGAAGGGCGTGCTGTTCGTCTCCGGTTGCGTCGCCAATCAGGGGAGGTTCTATCCGCGCTTCGCTGCGGTGGTGCTGTTGAGCGCGCCCGCCGAGGTGATCCTCGAGCGCGTGGCCGCGCGCGAGACGAACAACTTCGGCAAGTCCGAGGCCGAGCGGGATCGGATCCTGCACGACTTCGCGACCTTCGAGCCGCTTCTGCGCGCGGGTGCGACGGCGGAGATCGACACGCGTGCACAACTCGACGAAGTGGCGGACGCGCTCGAGCGGATCGCGGACGCCGTCGCCATCCGGGAGACGCCCGCCAGTTAGTCACTCCTCCGCGTCAAGCGGACTGGCAGAGCCGTCAAGCGGTTCTCGCACATCCTCGTCCGCCGAGTTACGGCGCAGCGTTGGTGAATGGCTCCGTCGCGCCGATCTTGAACGTCCACTCCTGGAGGATCTTCCCGTCCCTGAGCCGGTAGACGGCGAGGAGCGTCCCGAGTGCAGAGCTGCTGCCGTACCGGTACTCCGCCAGGGTCGTCGCGAACTCGCCCCAAACGCTGACCGGCGCCACACGTGCGACGCGGAAGCCGGCGAAGCGGGCCGCAGTCGCCGCGTGGCTTCCGATCGCGTCGGCGCCCACGAAGGTGTGGCCCTGCAGCTGCGCGACGCCGCCGCGCGCGAACAGGGCCGAAACAGCTGATGCGTCGCCCGCCGACCAGGCCGCGTTCAGCTCGTCGATCAGCGTGGTCGCTTCCTCGGCGTCGCTCCTCGTGGCGGTGTCGCGGTCGACGACGATCCACCCCGCCAACGCGATGACCGCTGCCGCAAGGGCGATGACCGCCGCGTGCCAGACGGTGAGCTGCGGCCGCTGGATGTGGACTCGGTGGTGGGAGGCAGTCATGTGAATTCGCCTCCTTGGTCGACTGCGAACACGAGCACCGCCGCGGCCACCGCCGGGCCGACCGCGACGAGCGCAGGCCGGAGGTGCAACGAACGCAGAAGGCCGTGAGGTGTGCGGGTCGCGGCCACGACGAATCACTCTGTGCTGTCAGTCTCGCCAGTCGAAAGCCGTCCGCCATCGGTAGCTGGCCGCACCGAGGCGGTCGGCCGTCGGCCGGCGCAGCAAGGCGACGAGAACCGGGGTCACGGGAGCGGCCGTGTCGCCAGCGGCGCCCTACCGCTCGGCGACGAGCTCGTACAGCTTCCCGTCGGGCGCGCGGAAGTGCGCGTACCGGTAGCGCTCGTTCGCGCCCGGCTCGTCCACGGCCACGCCGGCGGCCTCGAGCGCGGCGACCGCCTCGTCGAGATCGGCGACGAGGAACCCGATCGTGCGGCTCGTCTCCCCCATCCCGCGCGGGCCGGCGACGGCGAAGCGGGAGCCGTCCGGCAACGCGAACACGTCGGCGTCGGCACCGGGGAGCGGCTCGCGCTCGAGGCCGAGCACCTCCGCGCAGAACCGCGCCGTCTCCGTCCGCCGGTCGGTCGCGGTCCCGGCGAAGACGAGCCCGAGCACCCGCATCAGAAGCGGATCGTGAGCACGCGCGCGCGCCAGGCACCGCGCGGCGCCTCGACGTGGACCTCGTCGCCCACCTTCGCGCCCAGCAGCGCCTTCCCGAGCGGCGACACCGGCGAGACACCGCCGACGCTCGAGATCTCGACCTCCATCCGCTCGCCGTGCTCGTCCTCGATCTCCACGGTCGCGCCGACGGCCACCGCGCCGGTCGCCGCCGCCGCCTCCTCGTCGACGATCACGGCCCGGTGCAGGCGGTCGCGCAGCAGCACGATCCGGCGCTCCAGCAGCCCCTGCTCGTTCTTCGCGGCGTGGTACTCGAAGTTCTCGGACAGGTCGCCGTACCCGCGCGCGTGCGCGATCGCGTCGACGGCCGCCTTGCGGGCAGGGCCCTCGAGCTCGGCGAGCTCGCGCTCCAGCTGCTCCTTCTGGGCGAGGGTGAGGTGCTCGGCGTGCTCGCGCGGCATGGCGGCAGCGTAACGGGCCTCGTACACTCGCTCGGATGGCGGCTCGCATCTCCGTCGGAGTCCTCGTCGCGGTGGGGCTCGCGATCCTCGTCGCGTGGGGCCCTCGCGCGCTGCTCGTCTACGCGTTCTTCGCCGCCGTCTCGGGCGGCGTCGCCCTCGCCGCCGCGCGCGGCGGCGAATGGCTCACTGGCGCGAGCGCCCGCCGCTTCCGGGATCACGACCGCTAGCCGCGCGGGCGGCGCGGA
>DATHTC010000140.1:0-7166 GCA_035463735.1 Gaiellaceae bacterium
GCCGGCCGAGCGCCTGCACCGCCGCGAGCCCGCCCTCGACGCCGTCGAGCGTCGGGAGCACGTCCAGCCGGACGAGCGCGACGTCGCCTGGGGCGAGGTCCGCGGCGGCCGCGTCCGGGACGAGCACCTCGGCCGGGATCCCGAGGGCGCGCCACCCCGCGACGATCCCGAGGTTCCCGTCGCTGGGACGACCGACGACGGCCACGCGCATGGAGGAAGCGTTCCCGATCCTGCCGCCGCGGAAATCCGGGCGGACGCGGATGCCCTACCGGGATTCCCCCTGGAGGCGCAACGCGGCCGAGTTGATGCAGTAGCGGACGCCCGTGGGCTCGGGCCCGTCGGGGAACACGTGGCCGAGGTGGCCGCCGCAGGCGGCGCAGACCGCTTCCACGCGGACCATCCCGTGGCTGCGGTCCTCCCGTGTCTCCACCGCATCACCGCTCGCCGCCTCCCAGAAGCTCGGCCAGCCCGAACCGGAGTGGTACTTCGCCCCGGACCGGAACAGCTCCGCGCCGCAGCCGGCGCAGCGGTAGACGCCGGGCTCCTCCGTGGCCTCGTACGCGCCCGTGAACGGCGGCTCCGTGGCGCCCTGCCGGAGGACGGCGTACTGCTCCGGGGTCAGCTCGCGACGCCATTCCTCCTCGCTCTTGACGACCCGGTCGGGGCTCACGCGGCGGCCCGCTCGAGCTCCGGGGGGAAATACTCGAGGATCCAGGCCGCGTCGAGCGGGCGGCGCCGGTACGGCTCGCCGCCGACGAGCGCGTAGTCGCGCGTCCTCGGGTCCATCGGCAGGCGCGCCTCCGCGGGGAACCAGCGGTTGTGGCGGTCGATCAGCTCGTTGACCGAGTCGAAGCGCCAGCGTGCCGCCGTCTCGCGCCAGCGGCGCGCGAACTCGCTCGGGTCGTGCCGACACTCGTCGGCGAGCCGCCGCCAGGCGAAGCCGAGGCGGGCGTGGTGCTCCTCCGTCTCGTCGTGGATCGCCCGCAGCCGTTGCATGTACGGGAGGGGCCCGCCGAGCGAGGCGATGTAGCTCTCGGCCTCCGGACGCCAGTTGCGCCACCGGTCGCGGAGCGGCCGGCCGCGCAGCGGGCTGTCCTCGAGCTCGCGTGCGAGCGCCTCGCGCTCGCGCCGCCCGCGCAGCGTGTCGTCCCGCACGCCCCATTCGCCGAGAATGGCCTCGCGCTCCCGCCGGTCCATCGACGCCAGTGTGCCTAGACGGGAGGCTCCGGGTCGTACTGGATGTAGCGCCGCACCTCCCGGGCACGCTCGACCGAGTGGAGCCGCGCGACGAGATGGAGCGCCATGTCGATGCCCGCCGAGACGCCGGCCGCGGTGACGATCTCGCCGGAGTCGACGAAGCGATCGTCCTGACGCACCTCGATCGAGCCGTCGGCCGCCGCGAGCCGGTCGAGCGCGCCCCACCACGTCGTCGCCGGCCGGTCGGCGAGCAGGCCGGCGGCAGCGAGCACGAGCGAGCCCGTGCAGACGCTCGTCGTCAGCGTGCCGGCCGCGCGCAGGCGGCGGATCCACTCCAGCACGGCGGCATCCTCGGCCTCGCGCCGGGTGCCCACGCCGCCGGGGACGACGACGACGTCGAGCTCACCGATGTCCCCCCACGTCCGGTCCGGGAGCACGCGGAGGCCCTTTGCGCACGTGACCGGATCCCCCTCGCGCGCGACGGTGAAGACCTCGACCCCGTCGTCGGGCCACTGCTGCGCCCACGCGGCGAGGACCTCCCACGGCCCCGCCCAGTCCAGCTCTTCCGCGCCGTCGAACAGGTAGACGCCGATCCTCACCGCCGCTCCCGGGCCGCGTCCGGGTCGACCTTGTCCCACTGGCGCCGGAACCAGCCGCGCGCCTCGAGCCGCAGCACGCGGGCGCGGTCGAACGCGCCCTGCTCGTCCGCCCGCTCGAGCAGCACCGCGGCGAGGACCTCGCGCTCGGCCGCGTCGAGTCCTCTCGCGTACCGCTCGACGGCCTCGGCGAACGCCTTGCCGCCGTGCTCGCCCCGCAGTGCGTCGACGTGCTCCTCGATCTGGCGACGGGAGGGCATCGGCGGGGATTATCCAGGTGCCCAGCCGACGTCCGCGGCGTCGAGCGGCAGCGTCACCACCCGCGGGGACGAGGACTCGCTCACGCGCACGAGGGCGACCGTCCCGCGCGCGGCGAGCGCGAGCCAGCGCTCGTCCGGCGACCACGCGAGCTCGCGCACGCGGCCGAACGCGTTCGGGACGGCGAGCCGCGGCCCGTCCGCCCGCGCGGCGAACCCCGTGCCGGCGGCGACGTAGCGGCCGTGCGGCGACGCCTCGAGCTGGTTGCGGTCCGTGTCCGAGAAGTAGTAGCTGCCGCGGACGCGTCCGGCCTCGAAGACCGCGACCAGGTCCTGAGGGCCGATCCGGGGGATCCGGATCCGGAGGAGGAGGACCGCGCGCTCGCGAGAGAGCCACACGAGGTCGACGACGGCGACCTCGACGGCTGCGCCGGCCCGGTCGGGAACGTTCGGGTGCTGCCGTGCCGCTGCCTCGATCGCGTCGCGCGCGATCGCCGTCTCGCACCGCAGCGGGGGCCACGGGGTCACGCACGCGACCACCTCGCCGTCGCGCACGAGCGTGAGCGTGTGCTGCTGCACCGACGGGGAGGGAAGCGGGAGCCATGCGGGCGCGCACCCGTCGAGCGGCGCGAGGAGCGGAAGCGTGTCGGGGGATCTCCGCACCTCGACGTACCCGCCGCTGCAGCGTGCGTACAGCCCTGAGCCGGTCCACGCGGCACCCGCCGGCGCGACGCGCGTGCCTCCGCGCGAGAGCTCGAACCAGCAACCGACCGTCGCGTCGGCCTCGGGCGGGCGCACCGCGGCGAGAGCCGGCAGGCGGAGGGCATGGAGGCGGCACTCGCGGTCGGTGTAGACGAGCGTGCCCCGCGCGCCGAGTGTCGCGAGCGCGGCCGCCGCCTCCGCGGGCGCCTCCGCCGCCGTCCTCGAGCCGGCGGCCCGCTCGCCGTCCTCCGACCGCAGCGCGTCGACGGCCGCCGCGGCGAGGAGCGCCGCGACCGCCGCGGCGATCAGGACGTCAAGCGCCCTTCTGGGCCTCGAGCTGCCGCGGCTCCGCGGGCGGCGTGTCGGAGAGATCCGGGTGATCCTCGAACCAGTACCGCACGACGGCCCGCTTCGCCGCCTTCACCTCGTCGAGCCGTCCCACCACGCGCCCGTGCGGGGCGGCCTTCAGCGTCTCCGGCTCCGACGCCGCCTCGCGCGCGATCGCGGCCATCGCGTCGGCGAACGCGTCGAGCGTCTCCTTCGCCTCCGTCTCGGTCGGCTCGATCATCAGCGCCTCCGGCACGACGAGCGGGAAGTAGATCGTCGGCGGGTGGAAGCCGAAGTCCATCAGCCGCTTGGCGACGTCGAGCGCGGTGACGCCGTGCTCGCGCTTGAGCCCGCGCGCCGAGACGACGAACTCGTGCATGCAGTGCCGGTCGTACGGCAGCTCGTAGTCGTCGCGGAGCCGCGCCAGGAGGTAGTTCGCGTTCAGGACGGCGGCCTCGGACATCTCGCGCAGCCGCGGCCCCCACATGCGGATGAAGGCGTACGCGCGGACGAACACGCCGAACGGCCCGGTGAAGCCGCGCACCTTCCCGATCGAGAGCGGCCGGTCGAAGTCGAGCCGGAACGCGTCGCCGTCCCGCACCACCGCCGGCACCGGAAGGAACGGCTCGAGCTCGCGCCGAACCGCGATCGGGCCGCCGCCCGGGCCGCCGCCGCCGTGCGGCTGGGAGAACGTCTTGTGCAGGTTGTAGTGGACGATGTCGAAGCCCATGTCGCCGGGCCGCGAGATCCCGCAGACGGCGTTGAGGTTCGCGCCGTCGTAGTACATGAGCGCGCCGGCCCCGTGGAAGATCCGCGCGATCTGCTCGATGTTCTCGTCGAACAGGCCGAGCGTCGACGGGTTCGTGAGCATCAGGCCGACGGTCGTGTCGTCGACCTTCGCCCGCAGGTCCTCGACGTCGAGGTTGCCGCGCGCGTCCGTCTTCACGTGCACGAGCTCGAACCCCGCCATGGTCACGCTCGCCGGGTTGGTGCCGTGCGCGGTGTCCGGGACGACGACCCCGCGGCGCCGCTCGAGCTCGCCGCGCTCGGCGAAGTACGCGCGCATCAGCATCAGCCCGGTGACCTCGCCCTGCGACCCGGCGGCGGGCTGCAGCGACACGGCCGGCAGGCCCGCCACCTCCGCGAGGATCTCCTGGAGCCGCCACATCAGCTCGAGCGCGCCCTGCGCGCCCTCCGCCTCCTGGAGGGGGTGGAGGTCGCGGAACCCGGGGAGGTCGACGACCCGCTCGTTGACGCGCGGGTTGTACTTCATCGTGCAGGAGCCGAGCGGGTAGAAGCCGGTGTCGATCCCGAAGTTGCGCGTGGTGAGCTCGGTGAAGTGCCGGACGAGCTCCGGCTCGGAGATCTCGGGGAGTCGCGGCGGCTCCGCCCGGCGCAGCTCCTCCGGGAGCTCGGGAACCGGCAGGTCGGGCCGCGGGAGCGAGCCGGCGCGCCGGCCCGGCCGCGAGCGCTCGTAGATCAGCTTCATCCCGCGACCTCCGCGAGCACCTCGGCGAGCCGGTCGATCTCCGCGACGGTCCGCTTGTCGGTGACGGCGACGAGGAGCACGTCGTCCATGCCCTCGTAGTCGCGCCCGAGCGCGTAGCCGGGATGGACGCCGCGCTCGCGGGCGGCCCGCACCACCTCGCGCGCGTTCCGGCCCACGCGGACACCGAACTCCTTGAACGTCGCCCGCTCCGGGAACAGCAGCTCGAACCCCGCCCCGCCGAGCCGCTCCTTCGCATAGGCGCCGAGCGCCGTGCAGCTCTCCCCCACCTCGCGCAGCCCGTGCGGGCCGAGCCAGCTGAGCGCGATCAGCCCGCCGAGCGCGAGCAGCGTCTGGTTGGTGGTGATGTTCGACGTCGCCTTCTCGCGGCGGATGTGCTGCTCGCGGGTCTGGAGCGTCAGCACGAACCCGCGCTCGCCGTGGACGTCCGTCGTCTCGCCGATGATGCGGCCCGGCAACCGCCGCGTGAACTCGCGCTTCGCGGCGAGGAACCCGTAGTGCGGGCCGCCGAACGACTGCGGGTTGCCGGCGCTCTGCCCCTCGCCGACCGCGAGGCCGCACCCGTAGGAGCCCGGCGCCTCGAGCAGTCCGAGCGAGATCGGGTCGACGTGGGCGACCGCCACCGCCTCCGCCTCGTTCGCGGCGGCGGCGAGCTCCGGCGCCGGCTCGAGGCAGCCGAAGAAGTTCGGGTGCTGGAAGAGGACGGCCGCGGCGCCGTCGGCGGCCGCACGCAGCTCGTCGGGATCGGTGACGCCGTCGCGGTGAGGCACCTCCACCACCTCGAGCCCGAACCCGGGCGCGTACGTGCGCACGACCTGCCGCACCTGCGGGCTCGTCGCCTCGGTGAGCACGACCTTCGTGCGCCGCGTGTGGTGCTTGGCGACGAAGCAGGCGTCCGCCGCGACCGTCGAGCCGTCGTAGCCCGACGCGTTCGAGACGTCCATGCCCGTCAGCTCGCAGATCGCGGTCTGGTACTCGAAGATCGCCTGGAGCACGCCCTGCGACAGCTCGGGCTGGTACGGCGTGTACGCGGTGAGGAACTCGCCGCGCGTGAGGATCGCGCCGACGACGGCGGGGACGTAGTGGTCGTAGACGCCGGCGCCGAGGAAGGAGACCTCCGCCCCGGTGTGGACGTTGCGGGAGGCGAGCTCCTCGAGGTGGGAGACGAGCTCCGGCTCCGAGAGCGGCGGCTCGAGGGCGAGCTCGCGGTCGAGCCGGACGCCCGGCGGCACCTGCGCGAACAGCTCGTCCACGGCGGCGACCCCGATCGTCTCGAGCATCGCCTCGCGGTCGGCGTCCGTGAGGCTGAGGAACGGGTGGGTCACTGCTCGTCGAGCACCCGGCGGTACGCCTCGAGGTCGAGCAGCGAGTCGGCCTCCGAGGGGTCGCTGAGGCGGATGCGGACGAGCCACCCGGCGCCGTACGGGTCGTCGTTCACGGTCTCGGGCGCGTCGACGACGGCCTGGTTCACCTCGAGCACCTCGCCCGACAGCGGCGAGATCACGTCGGAGACGGCCTTCACGGACTCGACCTCGCCGTACGCCTGGTCGCGCGCGAGCGTCGCGCCGACCTCGGGCGCCTCGAAGTGGACGAGCTCGCCGAGCGCGTCCTGCGCGAACCACGTGATCCCGAGCACCGCCTCGTCGCCCTCGATGCGCGCCCAGTCGTGCTCGCGGTGGTACCTGAGTTCGTCGGGGTAGCTCTCGGCGGCGGCCACGGCGGTCACTGCTCCTTTCGGTAGATCGGCTTCTTCACGATGCGCGCGGCGCGGTCGCGGCCGCGGACGTCGATCGTGAGCGGCGTATCGGGCTCTGCCAGCGCGGCGGAGACGTACCCCATGCCGATCCCACGGTCGAGCATCGGCGAGTGGGTGCCCGAGGTGACCTCCCCGCCCTCGCGGATCGGCATCCCCTGCCGCGGGATCGCGCGCTCCTCCATCACGAACGCCACGAGGCGGCGCTCGGGGCCCGCCGCCTTGACCCGGCGCAGCTCGGCCGCGCCGGTGAAGTCCTTGTCGAGCGCGCAGACCCAGCCGAGCCCGGCCGAGATCGCGTCGGTGGCCGGGCCGATGTCGTTGCCGTGGAGCGGATAGCAGACCTCGAGGCGCAGGCTGTCGCGCGCGCCGAGCCCACAGGGCACGACGCCGCGGCCGAGCACCCAGTCCCAGAGCTGCGGGGCGTCGGTCGCGTCGCAGAGCAGCTCGCAGCCCTCCTCGCCCGTGTAGCCCGTGCGATTGACCATCACGGCCACCCCTCCGAGCTCCGCCTCGGCGAACGTGAACGGCCGCGCCGGCGGCAGCCCGAGCCGGTCGATCGCCCGCGGCCCCTGCACGGCGAGGAGCCCGAACTCGAGCGAGCGGTCGCTGACCTCCGTGCCGCGGATCTCGCGCTCCTTCAGCCAGGCGTAGTCGGCTTCGCGGTTGGAGGCGTTCACGATCAGCAGGTAGCGGAACTCGTCGAGCTTGTAGGCGATCAGGTCGTCGACGATCCCCCCGTGCTCGTTCGTCAGCAGCGTGTACTGCGCCTGCCCGGGCTCGATCCGCGCGAGGTCGTTCGAGAGCAGCGACTGGAGCAGCTCGGT
>DATHTC010000141.1:0-14458 GCA_035463735.1 Gaiellaceae bacterium
CGCGACATCGTGGGCTACGGCGCGGAGGTGGGGCAGCGCCTGCTCGCCGAGATCGACGGCACTGCGACGGGCAACGTCCTGGCGGCGCCCGGGGAGCTCACGCCGCGCGCCAGCACGGGTCCGCCGGCTGCCCTTCGCGTCGCGCGCCCGGTCGCGCGCCAGCCCAGAGGCTGACTCCGCCGCCCCGCGGGGCCCACGGTGACCGCATCCGTGGTTTCCCCCGTTGACACTGAACCGGATAAGTGATTGTGTCAGCAGCGCATGGGCGGCCGCGACGAAGCCGGCGTGAGCGCCCGGAGCGGGGATCCGGGTTCCGCTCCCTGGCTCGGGGTGAACTTCTGGTCTCGGGGCGGCGGCCCGCGCATGTGGACGCGGTACGACCCGGCGCTCGTCCGCGACGAGCTCGGCGTGCTCGCCGGGCACGGGCTGAACGTGACGCGCTCGTTCTGCTTCTGGCCGGACTGGGTGCCGGAGCCCGGGCGGCTCGACGAGGACGTGGCCGCGCGGTTCGCCGACTTCCTCGACGCGCACGCGGAGCTCGGGCTCGCGACGATCCCGACCCTCGTCGTGGGGCACATGTCCGGCGAGAACTGGGACCCGCCGTGGCGGCAGGGCCGCGACCTGTACCGGGACGTCTGGCTCGTCGCCCAGCAGGCCTGGCTCGCCGAGGAGCTCGCACGGCGGTTCGCCCGCCATCCCGCCGTCGCCGGCTGGCTCGTCTCGAACGAGATGCCGCTCTACGGCGGGCCTGCCTCGGCCGACGAGGTCGCCGCGTGGGCCCGGCTCGTCGTCCAGGGTCTCCGGGCGGGTGGGGCCTCGCAGCCGGTGTCCCTCGGCGACGGCGCGTGGGGGGTGGAGGTGACCGGGCGCGACAACGGCTACTCGCTGCGGGCGCTCGCACCGCTCGTCGACTTCGTCGGGCCGCACGCGTACCCGATGGAGGACGACCCGGTGCGGCAGCTGCTGACCCCCGCCTTCGCGTGCGAGCTCGCGGGGAGCTTCGGCAGGCCGGTCGTGCTCGAGGAGTTCGGCGTCAGCTCTGACTTCGCCGCCGACGACCACGCGGCCGATCTGTACCGGCAGGTCCTGCACACGACGCTGCTCGCCGGCGCGCGCGGCTGGCTCGCCTGGTGCAACACCGACTTCGACGACCTCCTCGCGGAGGACCCGTACCGGCACCACCCCTTCGAGCTGCACTTCGGCGTCACCGACCGCGCCGGCCGGCCGAAGCCCGTGCTGCGCGAGCTGGAGCGGTTCGGCGCGCTCGTGCGCGGGCTCGCCGAGCACGGGTTCGAGCGCGTGGCCGGGGACGCGGCGATCGTCGTCCCCGAGCACTTCGAGCGTGTGCTGCCGTTCACGGAGCAGGCCTACCGGGACGACCTGCGCGACAACCTCCTGCAGGGGTACGTCGCCGCCCGCGAGGCGGACCTGCCGGTCGCGCTCGTCCGTGAGCGCGACGGGCTCGCCGGGGGTTCGCGGCTCCTCCTGCTCCCGAGCGTCAAGGCTCTCACCGGCCCCGGGCTCGTCCGCCTGGAGGAGCGCGCCGCCGCCGGCGCGACGGTCTATGCGTCGTACTTCGCCGGGAGCACCGGGAACCAGCGGGGCCCGTGGCTGACCCGGCTCCGGGAGCTCTTCGGCGTTCGCCACCGGCTGCGCTACGGCCTCGTCGACCCGATCGAGGACGACGAGGTCGTGCTCGAGCTCCTCGAGCCGCTCGGCGACCTCCCGGCCGGGGTCACGCTGGCCTTCCGTGCCGGCGGCTCGCCGAGCGCGCGCTCGTACCTGCCCGTCGAGCCCGACGGCGCGGACGTCGTCGCCGTCGACGCGCACGGACGGCCCGCGCTCCTCCGTCACGAGCTCGGCGACGGGCAGGCCGTGCTCTGCACGTACCCGCTCGAGCACCTGGCGGCGCGGACGCCGCGCGTGAACCCCGAGAGCACCTGGCGGCTCTACGGCGCCCTCGCCGAGGCCGCCGGTGTGTCGAGGCCCGTCCGTGTCGCCGATCCGCGCGTGCTCGTCGGGCTCGTCCGCGGGCCGTCGACCCGCACCGTGGTGCTCGTGAACGCCTCGGGCGACCTCGTCGTCGCCGAGCCGCTGCTCGCAGACGGCCTGGAGCTCGAGGGCGTTCCGGCCGCGGTGACGCTTCCCCCTTACGCCGCCGAAGCCTTCCGCCTACGCGAAGTCGTACGCGGTGCCCCGGCCGATCGCTTGGTCGGGACGCTGGAAAGGGGGGATGCGCGGGACTAGACGACCGACGCGGGCGGGTGGAAAAGCCGCAACACGCATCGCGCGGAAACCGCGGATGCCCGTCCACCGGCCGCTCGACGAGGATCGTGCTGCCGTAGAGGAGGAACGCGACCACGGGCGAGCTACAGGCAAGCCCGCACTGGTCGGGTGCGTGCAGCCGGCCGATGCCGTCGGGGCTCCGGAGGGGAGGCGCGCTCCGCGCGCCGGAGACGGCCGCACCGGCCACGGACGCAACGAGAGGAAGGGTGGGATCGTGCACATGAGCAAGAAGCAACTGGGGATCCGTTCCGGGTTGCTTGTCGTCCTCGGGATCGCCGTGGTGATGGCGACCACCGTCGGCGGCGCGCAGGCCCGGAGCGACGAGACGGCGGCCCTCCCGCGCTCCCAGACGCTCTACGTCTCGGGCAAGCAGTGGGGGCCGTACACCGACTTCAACCCGTTCCGGGCGGGCGACTACGCGACCGGCGTGCTCGGGCTCCTCTACGAGACGCTGTTCCGGTACGACCCGCTGAAGGACCGGTACATCCCGTGGCTCGCGACGAACGGCCGCTGGGCCGGGAACACGTACGTCGTCACGCTGCGGCGGGGCGTCAACTGGAGCGACGGCAGGCCGATGGTCGCCAGGGACGTGAAGTTCTCGTTCGAGACCGGGAAGCTCACGGGCTCGGACTTCGCGACGCTCTGGCGGACAGGCCTGCAGCGCATCAGCACGTCCGGGAACTACGTCGTGCGGTTCCACTTCGCCGGGACGCCGAACTACCAGCAGTGGGACTGGTACCGCTACAACGTGCCGATCGTCCCGCAGCACATCTGGAGGAGCTACAGCGCCAGGCAGATCACGACCGGCAACAACGACGACACGCGGCGCCTGATCGGCACCGGGCCGTTCACCTACGGGGCCGGCAAGGGCTCGTCGCAGACGCTGCAGTGGAACCGGCGTGACAACTGGTGGGCGACGCGGGCACTCGGCAAGCGGATGTGGATGCGCTACATCGTCGACATCCACAACACGTCGAACACCGCGTCCCTGCAGAACTTCATCCAGGGCCGGATCGACCTCAGCAACAACTTCTTCCCGGGGATCAACCGGCTCATCCGCGGGAACGTTCAGACGTACTACGCGAAGGCGCCGTACATGCTCGCGGCGAACACGGCGTGGCTCGTCCCGAACACGACGAAGGCGCCGCTCAACGACCGCAACTTCCGGCGGGCGCTCGCGTCCTCGATCAACATCGGGCGGATCGTTCGCGACGACTACGGCAACATCGTCTCGCGGGCGAACCCGACGGGCCTGCTGCCGACCTGGAGCAAGTGGATCGACCAGGCGCAGGTGAGGCGGCTGGGCTTCACGTACAACGTCAACAGGGCGAAGCAGATCCTCGCGTCCAACGGCTACCGGGACCGGAACGGCGACGGCTTCGTCGAGAACAAGGACGGGTCGGACATCAACCTCCGGCTGATCGTCCCGAACGGCTGGTCCGACTGGATGACCGCGAACCAGATGATCGCGGACAGCGCGAAGGCGGCGGGCATCCGGATCACGTCGGGCTACCCGGACTTCAACAGCCTCGTCTCCCAGCGCAACTCCGGGGACTTCGACCTGGTGGTCAACAACGAGGTGCAGATCGGGAACTCGCCCTACACGTACTACGAGTACCTGTTCCGGCTCCCGATCGCGGCACAGCAGACCACCCGGAACTTCCAGCGCTACCAGAACCAGCGCGCCTGGAACCTGACCGTTCAGCTCAACAAGACGAGGAGCACGGACGCGAGGGCGAAGGCGATCCACCGGCAGCTCCAGCAGATCATCCTCACGGACCTGCCGGCGATTCCGCTCTGGTACAACGGCATGTGGGCCCAGTACAACACGCGCGACTGGACGAACTTCCCACGCGCGACCGGAGCGGGCCTCCAGAACACGCCGTCCACGTGGAACGGCTACATCAACATGACCGGCATCGACGCGCTGGCGAAGCTGAGGCCCCGCTAGCACGCTCTCCTCGACACCCGGCCGCTTCCGGGCGGCGGCTCCGGCCGCCGCCCGGAGGTCGGGCAGGACCCACGGCGGACGCCACGCCCGAGCCATGACCCGCTACCTCGCCCGCAAGACGTCCCTGTACCTGCTGACTTTCTTCGTCGCGGTGACGGTCGACTGGGCGATTCCGAGGCTGATGCCCGGCGATCCGATCCAGGGGCTGATCGCGCGGCTGCAATCCGACCCGACCGCGGCCGAGGAGCTCACGGGCTACTTCAGCGAGTCGTTCGGGCTCGACCGGCCGCTCTGGCGGCAGTACCTCGACTTCTGGCGCGGCCTCGCCGAGGGCGATCTCGGGCCCAGCATCGCGTACGTCGGCTCGAGCGTCAGCGAGCTGCTCTGGAACGCGGTGCCCTACACGCTGGCCCTGCTCGTGCCGGCGATCGTCCTCAGCTACATCGCCGGCAACCGCGTCGGCGCGATGGCCGCCCGCCGCAAGGTGCTCGACAACACCGTCCTGCCGCTGTCGTACGTTCTGACCGCGACGCCCTACATGTGGCTCGCGCTCGTCCTCGGCTACGTGCTCGCCTTCCGCTGGCAGATCTTCCCCGTCTCGGGCGCCTACGACTTCTCGCTGCAGCCCGAGTGGAGCCTCGAGTTCGCGCGCAGCTTCCTCAGCCACTGGTTCCTGCCGTTCCTGTCGCTCTTCCTCGTGTCCTTCGGAGGCTGGGCGATCGGCATGCGCAACCTGATCATCTACGAGCTCGAGGCCGACTACGCGAACTACCTCCAGGCGCTCGGAGCGCCGAACCGGCTGGTGCGGCGGTACGCCTACCGCAACGCGGTGCTGCCGCAGATGTCGGGCCTCGCGCTCGCCCTCGGCGCCGTCGTCGGCGGCGCGCTCGTGACCGAGGTCGTGTTCGGCTACCCCGGCGTCGGGTCGCTGATCCTGACGGCGGTGCAGAACCGCGACTACTTCCTGCTCCAGGGCGCCTTCCTCTTCATCATCATCGGCGTCCTCGTCGCGAACTTCATCGTGGACATCCTCTACATCGTCGTCGACCCGAGGACGCGGGTCGGGATCCAGGGGGAGTAGCGTGAGCACCGTCGGGCCGGTCGCGGAGCAGCTCGAGGCGCAGGCCGAGGCGCGTGCCGCGAGCGGCGCCCTGCCGCCGGCCGGGAAGCGCGTCGAGTGGCTCTACTTCGCGGTCCGGAACCGCAAGCTCGTGATCGGGTTCACGGTCGTCTCGCTCTGCCTCGTCGTCGCGCTCGTGGGGCCGTGGCTGGTCGACGCCGACCCGTTCGCGTTCGGCTACGGGACCGGGCTCCCGCCGTCCTCCGAGCACCTGCTGGGGACGACGGCCCCCGGCCAGGACGTGCTGGCGCAGCTCGTCTACGGCCTGCGCGCGAGCTTCGTCGTCGGCGTCGTGAGCGCCTCCATCGCCTCCGTGATCGCGATGACCGTGGGGTTCGTCGCCGGCTACCGCGGCGGCGTCGTCGACGAGGTCCTGAGCATGCTCACGAACGTCGTCCTCGTGATCCCGACGCTCGCCGTGCTCATCATCGTGGCGGCCTACCTCAGCGTCCGCGGGCTCGTGACGGAGGCGCTGCTGATCGGCGTGACGTCGTGGCCGTGGGCCGCGCGCGCGATCCGGGCGCAGACGTTCTCCCTCGCCTCCCGCGACTTCGTCAGCCTCGCGCGCCTCTCCGGAGCGCGCGGCCGCCACGTGATCGTGCGAGAGATCGCGCCGAACATGGCGTCCTATCTCTTCCTCGTCTTCATCCTGCTCTTCGGCGGCTCGATCCTGACGGCCGCCTTCCTCGACTTCCTCGGGCTCGGCCCGACGAACGCGATGTCCCTCGGTGTGATGATGAACAACGCCGTCGTGTCGGGCGCGCTGCCGCTCGGGATGTGGTGGTGGTTCATCCCGCCGGGGCTCGCGATCATGGCCGTCGTCGGCGGCCTGTACGTGATGAACGTCGGGCTCGACGAGATCTTCAACCCGCGGCTCCGGGAGCTGTAGGCGTGAGCGTCGCCGTCGACGACCTGAAGGTCTACTACCGGAGCCTCCGCGGCGACGTGAAGGCGATCGACGGCGTCACGTTCTCGATCGCCGACGGCGAGATCATGGGGCTCGCCGGCGAGTCCGGCTGCGGCAAGTCGACGCTCGGGCGGAGCCTGATCCGGCTCGACGGGCGGATGAAGTACGTCGCCGGCCGCGTCGAGCTCGACGGCGCCGAGCTGCCGATCTGGGACGACCGGGCGATGAACCCGTTCCGCTTCAAGCGCGTCTCGATCGTCCCGCAGTACGCGATGAGCGCGCTCAACCCGACGCGCAAGGTCGGCCGGATCGTGGCCGACCTGCTGGAGTCGCGCGGGGTGCGGTTCGAGACCGCGCTGCCGGAGCTGACGCGTCGCTTCGACCTCGTCGGCCTCTCCCGCTCCGTCCTCGGCATGTACCCGATCGAGCTGTCCGGCGGGATGAAGCAGCGCTCCGTGATGGTGCTGTCGACCCTGCTCGACCCCTCGCTCCTGATCGCCGACGAGATCACGTCAGCGCTCGACGTCTCGACGCAGCGCGCAGTCGCGCAGACGCTCGTCGAGTTCCGCGACCGCGAGTTCGTGAAGAGCACGATGGTGATCACCCACGACCTCTCGCTGCTGTACCAGATCGCGGACACGATCCTCGTCATGTATGCGGGGCGGCTCGCGGAGAAGGGGCCCGCGGACACGATCGTGCAGGCGCCGCGCCATCCCTACACGCAGCTGCTGATCGCCTCGCTCCCGGAGGTGGGCGTGCGCCACGACGAGCAGAAGCTCCACGGGATTCCCGGCCGCCCGCCGTCGCTCCTCGACCCCCCGGCAGGCTGTCGCTTCCGGCACCGCTGCCCGCTCGCGTTCGCGAAGTGCGTCGAGCAGCCGCCGTTCGTCGAGGTCGAGCCCGACCACCGCGTCGCCTGCTGGGCGACGGCGCCGCCCGCCTGATGCTCGCCCTCGACCGCGTCTCGAAGAGCTTCCAGACCGGCACCTTCGGCGGGACGGAGCTCGTCGCCGTGCGGGACGTCAGCTTCACGATCGCCCCCGGCGAGATCGTCTCCCTGATCGGCGAGAGCGGCAGCGGCAAGAGCACGATCGGCCGGATGATCCTGCGGCTCCTGCCCGTGACGGGCGGGTCGATCTCGTTCGAGGGGACCGACGTCTCGGGGCTGCGGGGGCGGGCCCTGAAGGAGTACTACCGCCACGTGCAGGGCGTGTTCCAGGATCCCTTCAGCTCGTACAACCCGATCTTCAAGGTCGACCGCGTGTTCTCGCTCGTGCGCGACACGTACTTCCCGCGCACGCGCTCCTCCGCCTGGGCCGAGAAGGTGGCCGGGTCGATCGAGGCGGTCGGGCTGAACGCCGCCGACGTGCTCGGCAAGTACCCGCACCAGCTCAGCGGCGGCCAGCTCCAGCGGCTCCTGATCGCGCGCGCGCTCCTGCTCGACATCCGCTTCCTCGTCGCGGACGAGGTGATCAGCATGCTCGACGCCTCGACGCGCGTGGACGTGCTGAACCTCCTCGCCGACCTGAAGGAGCGCGGTCTCGGCATCCTCTTCATCACGCACGACCTCTCGCTCGGGAACTACGTCAGCGAGCGGACGGTGATCCTGCGGCGCGGGCGCATCGTGGAGCTGGGCCCGACCGAGAAGGTCTTCGGCGATCCGCGGCACCCGTACACGAAGGTGCTCGTCGCGTCCGTGCCGCAGCTCCACCGCAAGTGGCGCGAGATCGAGGACGCGATGGGCGCGCCTGGCGCGATCGAGCACCTCGCGCACGAGGACGCCGCGGAGAGCCGCGACGGCGTGCCGACGGAGCTCGTCGAGGTCTCGCGGGGCCACCTCGTGGCGCTCGCGCCGGGCGAGGAACCCGGCCGCTAGGAGGGCGCGGGCTCGAGCTGCGGCAGCCGGCCCGTCGCGATCACGTCGCGGTACCAGCGGAAGCTCGCCTTCGGGACGCGCTCGAGCGTCTCGTAGTCGACGTAGACGATCCCGAAGCGCTTCGCGTACCCCTCCGCCCACTCGAAGTTGTCGAGCAGCGACCAGACGAAGTAGCCGTGCACGGGCACACCCTCCGCGATCGCGCGCGCGACGGCGGCGAGGTGCTGCTCGAGGTAGGCGATCCGGTCCTGGTCGTCGATCGCCCCGTCCGGGGCGCGGACGTCGTCGAACGCCGCGCCGTTCTCGGTCACGTACAGGGATTCCACCCCGTACTCGCGGTGGAGGCGCGTCAGCAGCCCGTGGAGCGCGTCGGGGTAGATCTCCCAGCCCATCGCGGTCGTCGGCGCGCCGGCCGGCGGCGGCTCGACGGTCGGCCGCCCCTCGGCGTCGGCTCGCACGACCATCCGCGAGTAGTTGTTGACGCCGACGAAGTCGAGCGGCGCCGAGATGCGCTCGAGGTCGCCGTCGCGGACCGGGGGCGCGGCGTCCGCGAGCTGGTCGAGCACGTCCGCGGGGTAGTGCCCGCGGAGGACGGGGTCGAAGAACAGTCGCGTCCGGAAGCCGTCGAGCTCACGCGCGGCCGCCGCGTCGGCTGGATCGTCGGTCGCCGGGAACGTGGGCCACGAGTCGAGGACGATCCCGACCCGCGCGCCGGGAGCTTCCCGCCGCAGCGCCTCGACGGCGAGACCGTGCGAGAGGAGGACGTGATGGGCGGCGGCGGCGCCGTCCCGGACGTCGGTCCTGCCCGGCGCGTGGACGCCCACGACGTAGCCGAGCCACGAGGCGCAGTACGGCTCGTTGTGCGTCGCCCAGTGCTGCACGCGGTCGCCGAGCCGCGCCGCGACGGTCTCCACGTACGCGGCGAAGGCCTCGGCGGTTGCGCGGACGGGCCAGCCGCCCGCGTCCTCGAGCGCCTGCGGCAGGTCCCAGTGGTAGAGGGTCACGAAGGGACGGATCCCGGCTGCGAGGAGGTCGTCGACGAGGCGGTCGTAGAAGTCGAGGCCGGCCGCGTTGACGCGGCCGCGGCCGCCGGGAACGATCCGCGGCCACGCGATCGAGAAGCGGAAGGCCCCGAGTCCCAGCTCCCGCATGAGCTCGATGTCCTTCGGGTACCGGTGGTAGAAGTCACAGGCGACGGCGCCCGAGTCGCCGCCCCGCACGTTCCCCTCCCGCGCGCAGAACGTGTCCCAGATGCTCGCCCCACGCCCGTCCTCGGCGGTCGCGCCCTCGATCTGGTAGGCGGAGGTCGCAGCGCCCCAGACGAAGTCGCGCGGAAACGCTGCTCGGCTCGCCACCTTCGGCTCCTGTCTCACGAACTTAACCGGTCAAGTTAGGATCCTAACCGGTCTCCCGCCGTGCGCAAGGGCCAGAGGCCGCGGTTCAGGCGTCCGCCGGGCCTGTGGCGTCCGCGACCGCGGCGTCGAGCGGCAGGCTGCGGCCCTCGGCGAGGAGCGCGCTTTTGGGGGTCGCCCGCACGATCGGGAGGAATCCGGTGGCCGTCTCCCGGCACCTCCGGCGCCGGGCCGCGGCCGCCGGCCTGATTGCCGCCCCGGTCCTCGTCTTCGGCTCGGTCTCGCTCGAGCCCGCCCGGAGCGGCGACGTGCGTGCGTCCCTCGCCGTCCTCGCCGGAGACGGCGAGCGGCGGGCGGGTTCGGGCTCCTGCGGCTCGTGGTCCCGGCGCCCGTTCCGCCGCTGCCCCTCGCGTGACCGGCGGGCGGCGTCGGCTCGGTCCTGGGCGCCGGACGTTTCCGACTGCGGCCCTGCGGGGTACGTCCGATCGTCAACGACGACGGAGGTGCGACCGTGTACATCGGCGGCGGCGTCATCGCCCTGATCATCATCATCCTGCTGCTGATCTGGCTCCTCTGAGCGGCCGGAAGCGCTACGGCGTCGCCGCGAGCGCCTCGAGCGCCGCGTCGACGTCGTCCTCGGTGTTGTAGAGGTGGAACGACGCGCGAAGGGCTGACGCGCGCACGGCGGCGCGGATGCCCGCGCGTTCGAGGCGCTCGGTCGCTCCCGGCTGCGACGTGGACACGATCGGCGAGTCGCCGCGCGGGAGCCCGAGCCCGGCGCGGAACCGGTTGGCGAGCGCGACGTCGTGCCCGTGGATCGCCTCGATCCCGACGGCCTCGAGCACCTCGAGCGCGGGCGCGGTGCCGATCCAGCTGAACCACGCCGGCGAGAGGTCGAACCGACGTGCGTCGGCGGCGAGCCGGAGCGGCGGCCCGTAGTAGCTCTCGTGCGGGTCCTCGCCCGCCCACCAGCCCGCGGCGAGCGGCCGCACGCGCTCGAGGAGCTCACCGCCGAGCGCGAGGAACGCCGTCCCACGCGGCGACAGCAGCCACTTGTACGCCGCGCACGCGACCGCATCGAAGCGCATCCCGTCGAGCGGCAGCCAGCCGCACGCCTGGGTCGCATCTGCGACCGTGAGCGCGCCGTGCTCCCGGGCAGCCGCGGCGACGGCGTCGAGGTCGGCGAGCTCGCCGGTCGCGGACTGGACGACGCTGAACGCGACCACGTCCGTGCGCGCGTCGACGGCGTCGGCGAGACCGTCGAGCGGCACGGTGCGGACCTCGACGCCGCGGTCGGCCTGCACGAGGAACGGGAACAGCAGCGAGGTGAAGTCGATCTCGGGTGCGACGACCCGCGCCCGGTCCGGGAGGGACGCGGCGACGAGGCCGACGAGCTGCGAGACGGTGCTCCCCACCGCCACGCGGCCGGGGTCGACGCCGAGCAGGCGGGCGAACGTCGCGCGCGCCCGCCCGGTGCTCTCGCCCCACGACTCCCAGCTCGTGCGTCCTTCGCGCCAGTCCGCGAGTGCCGCCTGCAGCGCCTCCCACGCGGGCCGCGGCGGCAGGCCGTAGCTGGCCGTGTTCAGGTACGGCCCGGCCGGCTGCCACAGGTGCCGGACCGCGTCGATGCTCTCGTCAGCCAGTGCTACTTGCGCTTGATCCCGGCTGTCGGCGCCGACGTCGCCGACGCGGAGCCGGCCGCGTTCGTCGCCGTCACCGTCGCGCGGAGTCGCGACCCGACATCCGCCGTCACGGGGGTGTACGTCTTCGCCGTCGCGCCGGCGATCGGCGTGCACGAGGCGCCGTTCATGGCACACCGGAGCCACTGGTACCCGAACGCCATCGGCGTCGAGCCGGTCCACGTCCCGTCGGAGACCGTCAGCAGCTGGTCGACCTTCGGTTGGCCCGAGATGGAAGGGAGGGCCGTGTTCGCCGGTGCCGTCCCGGCGCTCGCCGCGTATGTGGCCGTGTAGGTCGCTCCCGTCGCGGGCGCCACGAGGTTGTGCGTCTGCGCCCCACCGTCCGACCACGACTGGAACGCGTAGGTCGTCCCGCCGAGCGTCTGCGGCGAGGTTGCGCTCACGGAGTTCGACGAGCCGACGATCACGGTCCGGTTGAAGGGCGTCGTCGACGAGACGCCGTTGACGGCGAGCTGAAGCCCCGAGGGGGACGAGGCGAATCCGAGCACGACCGTCTCCGGGTCGAGCCGGACGCTCGTCGTGCCCGTGAGCCCACCGGAGTCCGTCGCGGTCAGCTGGAGCTCGAGGTAGGACGGGTACTCGTGGTCGGGCGCGGCGAAGGAGCCGCTCGCGACGCCGGACCAGGACTGGAGCGTGTGGGTGTGGCAGTTCGAGGGACAGTGGTAGAGGAGGAGCGACCACGAGAGGGCGGAGGCGGGCAGCGGGCCGTCCTCGGGATCGCCGGCCGAGCCGTTGAACGCGATCGAGGTCCCGACCCGCCACGTCGTCGCGGCAGTCGGCGCGGTGATCGACGGCGACGGCGGTGCATTCGTCGCCGCAGGCGCCCAGCTGACGCGCGCCACCGCGTCCACAGCGTTCTCGTAGTACTCCACCCGGATGTCGTGCGCCCCGGCCGTGAGGGTCTTCGTCGCCGTGTAGGTCGTCGCGGACTGGTCGATCCACCTGTCGATGAGCAGGTCACCGTCCACCCACAGCCGGATCCCGTCGTCAGCCGTCACGGTGAATTCCGTAGCGCCGGCAGGGAAGTCGAAGCTGCCCGTCCAGCGTGCGGAGAAGTGGTCGATCGGGACGGTGCCGCCCGGGCCCCCGAGGCCCCAGGTGTGGTCGATCGCGGCCTCGCAGCGGACGAGCGCGGCAGTGCCGCTGAGGGTCTGGTTCGAGTAGTAGCTCGCCAGGAACTCGCCAGGACAGCTCGTCGGCGGCGGGCTGCTCCAGCCGACCTGGGCCACCGCATCGCCGCCGGCCTCGTAGTACTCGACCTTGACGGCGTGGCTCCCGGCGGTGAGCGTTCTCGTGGCCGTGTAGGTGGTCGCCGACTGGTTGACCCACCCGTCGATCAGCAGCTGGCCGTCGAGCCAGAGCCGGATCCCGTCGTCGGAGGTGGCGGTGAACACGGTCTCGCCGGCGGGGAAGTCGAACGTGCCTTCCCACCGGGCGGAGAAGTTGTCGACCGGGACGCCGAAGCCGGGGCCGCTGCCGCCCCAGGCGTAGTCGATCGCGCTCTCGCAGCGGGTGAGCGTAGGGCTGCCGGTGAGGGTGACGTTCGAGTAGTAGTCGGCGAGGTACTGTCCGGTCGGGCACGTCGTCGGGACGCCGGCGTAGTGGATGCGCCGGATCGTGCCGCCGTCGAAGTCGGGGTAGAAGAGGTCGCCGCCGGGGCCGAACTCGAGGTTGACTGGGTTCGCCGCGGCGGCGACGAAGGTCTCGATCAGACCGGGCGCAGGCACCCCGTTGGCGTCCTTCCTCATCACCCAGATGCAGTCGCGTGAGTAGTCGGCGAAGAAGAGCGCCCCCTGGTAGGCGCTGGGGAAGTTTCCGCCGGTGGGGCTGAACTCGAACGACAGGCCGGCCACCGACGAGCTCCCGGTCGGGCAGCTCTCGCCGCTCACGACCTTGTTGCTGTGGTGGTACGCGAAGTGCGGGGTCGTCACGGCGCCCGACCCGGCGCCGTAGAGGTTCTCGCAGATGTTCAGGTTCGCGCTGTCGTAGCCGGACTGCCGCGTGTTGCCCTCGTAGCACGGCCAGCCGAAGTTCTCGACGACCGCGTCGGTCGGGCTCGTGATGCGGTTGATCTCCTCCCAGTCGTTCCAGCCGACGTCGCCGATCCAGAGCTCGCTCGTCCCCGGCCGGAAGGTGAAGCGGAACGGGTTGCGGAGGCCGTACGCGACGATCCGGCGCGCATTCGGGTCGGACGCGCCCGCGAGGGGGTTGTCGGACGGCGCGGCGCCGGTGGCCGGGTCGATCCTGATGATCGAGCCGTCGAGCGAGGTCGGGTCGCCCGAGGTGCGCAGGTCCTGGCTGCGCAGCGCCCCGCCCTCGGCAGTCGGAGGCGTCAGCGTCGCGCCGGGTCCGCCGGGCGGGTCGCCACACGGGTTCAGCGGGCTCCCGTCCTGGCCGTAGTCGACGAAGTTGAAGCTGGCTCCGTCGCCACCGGAGGCGTACAGGTTGCCGTCCGGCCCGAACTCGACCGTGCCGACCGAGTGGCTCGGGTACTGCTGGCACCAGTCCTCGACGAGCACCTGCTCCGAGCCGGTCATCACGTTGCCGGCTGCCTGGAGCCGCGAGACGCGGCCGCTGACGACACAGCCGTCGGACGTCGCGCCAGGCGGACTCGGGCAAGGATCGGAGGTGGCGCCCGGGGATCCCCACCGCGGCGGCGGGTCGGACGAGCCGAGGATGTGGTCGTACGTATACGAGACGTAGACGTACGGGCTCGACGGGAACGCCGGGTCGAGCGCCATTCCCAGCAGCCCGCGGTCCCAGAAGTTGTAGACGTTCGTCCGCAAGTCCGCGAACACGGTCGGCGTCGTGTCCGACAGGCTGTCGAAGACCTTGATCAGCCCGCTCTTCTCCGCGACGAACACGCGACCGTCGGACGCGAACCGGACGACCATCGGATTCGTCAGCCCGCTGAAGGCGACCGTCTCCTGGAACCCGTTCGGCAGGGTTCCCGCGCGCGCCGCCTCGGGCGCTGGCGGGGGGGCGCCGGCCGGCCCGAGCAGGACGAGTGCTGCCAGCGCCACCAGCGCGGCGGTCAACCGCGTCATTCTTGCCAGCAAGCGTACGTCCGCAGCGTTCCTCACGCGTCTCTCCGCACGATCGTGGCACCGGACGCGTGGGCCGCCAAGGCCGGTTCGCAGATCCTGGTCATCTGCGTAGGGCCGCGGCGGCAGCCTCGGGCTGCGACCGCACACGCGGTGCCGCCACGCGCTCGCGCACCGGTGCGCGAGCGGTGACACGCCCGCCGAGCGGCTCCCCGGCGAGCA